>JAJZDT010000121.1 GCA_021851535.1 Microcaldota archaeon
ATTATATATCCCTGTGATTACAGAGATTATTAGCAACAATAGATATAACTAATCTATTAGTTAAAGAATTTGAAAGAATAGGCGAAGCAGAAATAAATAAAAGTAATGGTGTAGAAATAGAACTATTTGTTTATGAAAGAGTATATTTAATTATATATAGTCGTTAATATCTAATCTCTAAACTCTTTTTTCTTTTATTTATTTCTTTTAATACTCTTTCTCTACATATTCTATTTTTATAGAGCATTAAGTATAATTTATTGTTAGGTATATTCTTAAAAGAGTGAGTGTGTTTCATATAATCATTAAAAGTATTTTTAGAGCTTGATAACTCATAGGATTTAAAATAATGGTTATAAGTCCGAAACCTAATAGCATATATTTAATAGAATTAATTTCTTTATGAATATTTTGTATTTCTTTTGAATGATTATCTACAATCCTATCATAAAATTCTGATGTTGCCTTATCATAACCTTTTTGATATTGTGAATATGTATTATTCATACTTATAACCCATATTTAATCATAGCATACCCTAATAATATAATACCACCAATTTCTGCGATTGTTAATATATCTAATGTTGCCATAAATTGAGGTATTGAGGGCAATTTTATATTACTTATTGCATTATTAATAGCACTTGATGTTAATCCCATATTTGTATTACTATATAATTGATTATTACTTAATGTTTGAGATGTAGCATTATTTGATATTGTTGTAGTATCTGTGTTTGCTACATTAGTATTCTGTGCTGATGTATAGGCATTAACGTTATAAGAATATGATGTAGCTCCGCTATTAAGGTAGGTATTCGGATTATTAGACTGATTACTTAATGTTGTTGTATTGGGTGTACCACTATTCATACTCTTAATTAAGCAATATAGTTCATTTCCCGTAAGTCCACTATCTGTTGGGTCGTTAGTTGCATTATTTGTTAAATTATTAGAATAAATAGCTTGTGTATATGGTAGCCAATAATACCCCTCTGTTTTTAAGACCGCAGCTTCATACAATATATTAGAGGAATAACCATTAATGGAATTAATCTGTGCATTATAAATAGACGTAAAATAGGTTAATTGTGTGTTATTCATATATTGCTTTTGAGCTGAATACCAATTAACATACGCTTGTGGTGTTATAAGTATATTATTCTGCGTCAAACCGCCAAAAAAGTAATTCCCCGTAATGAAGTTAACTTGTAAATTGCCCGTATTATCTGAAACAATACTGCTTACACTATCGGGTATCATTTGCGAAGGCGGATACCAATAAACATATGCCACTATATTATCATTCATAAATATAACCTTTTTATTATCTCAATATAATTTAATAATACTTTGCTAATATTCCTTAACAATTAAATTGGTTGCTATAATATATCCGCTTTGTGTTGTTAGTGTTATTGTATATTGTGTGCCTATTGTTAAACCCGTCTGAATCCCACACGAAGCATAACTTTGAACACTTGAATTAGCAGAACTACTTACAATATTAGTTGATGTTGTAGTATTATCTATTGTTAATGAACCCATACCAGAACTTACATTAGTATTTAAAGCTGATGAGTTAGCCATAACTAATATATTACCCGTAGCTGATGGTGTTATGTTTAAAGATATAGATGTGTTAACATTAATACTATTTTGAACTGCTATCGCATAAACGGGAGGTGTATTATTTGGTATTAAAGAATCCCACACAGAACCATTTCTAATATATATTGTTTGCTGTGGATTTGAGGGATTGTTAGTCTGAAAGTAATAATCACCCGAGTTAGCATTAAGAGAGTTTGAGGGTATTGTGTTACCACTCCATAATGTTGTGGCACTATTAATTGTTATAGGTTGCGTAAAGTAAATCTGATATGGATTCGTTCCTCCATTATAATTACCAAACGACGCTAATAAAGATGAGTATGCGAATATTTGAGTGCTTCCTGATATAGAACTATTAGCACTTAATCGTATAGACCAGAATAAATTACCAGAAACACTTAAATTAAGCGTATCACCAGCAGTAGCCCCGCCACTACCTACGGAGGTATCGGGCGGACGTGCAAAAACATTACAGCTTATAGAATTTGGATTCGTAGAGGGATATCCCGCAAAAATTTCTGATAATACTGCGGAGGGTATCGGATAGTCAAAATTAATGCTATAATACTGATTATTGCCATATTGAGTAATAAGCCATTCAGGATTACCGAAGTTTAAACCAGAATATGTAAATTGAAAAGTATTGCCTGATGTAACTCTCATTACTACAACATTATTAATAGATGTTAAACCTTGTGCTTGAAGCCCATTTATAGTATTTATAATTGTTACATTATCTGGCGGATATTCTGTGGGATTGAATATGGTCATGTTAATACACATAGTTAGGGTTAGATTGAATATTAACTGCCCCACTCACGCTAGTAATTGTGCCGTATGTTGTTGTTGGGACAGACGTAATATATGTTCGTGTTCTTAAATATTGAATACTAAAAGAGACAGCATCTGCTGTCCCCCCATTCCCAACAAATAAATCTAAATTTGCTGTAGCATAAGTAATTGTGTTATCAGTTGAAGTTAATTGTGTGCTATAATTAATTTGTTCTATCTCATTCCCAGTAGCATTCCATATACCCGTTAACATAAAGTTTATAGGAAGTGTATAAGAATTTGATATTATAACACTTCCGCTCCCGCCAATATATTTAATTAATCTATTCGTGTTTGAGTATGTATCAAATATGTATGCAGTTTGCCAATCATCAGTTCCGCCCGAAGCAGAAGTTATAGTAGTATATGCAATACCATATTCACCAACACTTGAGTTTGAAAAGGAATATACATAAGTTTCTATTATAGATGGATTATATTTGGTATTTGTGAAAATATGTATCCATGATGGTGTTACATTTGAAACAGATATAGTTAAACCATTATTAACTGAATAACTACCGCCAGAATTTAGAGACGAGTAATTAGTAGATAGTGCAGTCCCTGCAAAATTATCATAGAAATTAAAAATATTTGCGCCATTATCATATTGAGCGTATGTCGCTGTGTATTTAGGCTCACAACCCGTAACCGCATTATCTTTACTGATTGCATTTGTATTATAAAATACAGCATAAAAACTTACTAACGTTGTGTTAGGCATTTTTATATAATAAATACTCGAAGTAGAAGTATTGGTTTCCCCACTCTCTAACCATGAAGTAAGAATATTCCCCCCACCATCTTGGAAGTTTAAATTAGATATGTTAGATGCGAGATAAGTGCTATATGTATTGCTATTCATGTTAATTTGTTGCTGATAATCAAGCCCCCCGTTGCTTGAGAGAGTAATTTCTAAATAGTATTGCGGTACGTTTCCGTTTACATCATTAACAAAAGATGGCATACACTCACAATATACTTGTCTTTATACTTATATTTCTTAGTTTTAAATCCTCTAAATGTATCTGATGTCCTTTGTATGAAGAATTATGTTTGCATAATTCGCAAAAAGAACATGGCTTATTGTCGCTATCTAAATAATTAACATTAATTACACGAGGCATGATATTACATAAACACAGACAATTCCTATCCTCTTCACAATGTTTACACATAATTATACCTCTTGCAGAGTAAACTTTACTATTTTTGCGCTTGCAGTCCCACCCGTAACCGCATTCATAGCAAGGCTTATCCATGTTGCAGTCCCTAACGCTTGGCCTGAAATCTCAAAATGCAGTGTAAAGGTATGCTCATTACTCGCCACCCCTTCTTGTGTATATGTCTGGCTATCTAACAGAGTTGTAAGCGCACCCGAAGACGCTCCCTGATAAACCCCCACACTCACCCCATCGCTTAAAGTGTTATTAGATGCCCTGATAAAAGCCTCAATAATAATATATCCGCTGAATTGCGGTGTAAAACCTATAGAAGTGCCGAATAAAGTTGGTGTTGTGGACGTGGTAGTGCTAGCTGTAAGGTTTTGCTGATAATTTCTGTTTTTTCCTTTAATGTAAGCCCAACCATTAGTAGTAAGATTGCCCGCATTATCTATTTTTGCTATGTCCGCAGTAAGCGTCCCGTTATTGTTTAATATAAAACTTAAATGTCCGCTCGGTGTTGTGCTATCCTGAATGAATTGGGTTTGGATACCATAAGGAATTGCAGCCGTCCCGTTCCAATAAGAACCATTTTGCAGTAATATACTACTCGGGGCAGACGTTGTAGTGCTAGTTGCTGGTTGGGCTTGCATGTTAAAAGTATAAATACTATACGGAGCAAACGTCATATTGCCTACATTATTAATACCTGCATTATTTTGAAAGTAAAAACTTGCATAAAAATTAATCGCCGCAGGAGTCATAACCATAGCACTTACACTGCCTACTGGCATGCCAATATAAATAGAGCTGCCCATTGGATTAATCCATATATTCCCTGATGTATCAGCCCCTATCTGAGCACTGCCTGTAGAACCTGATGGTTTAGTCGCTGATAAAATTAAATTGCCTATATTCTGATTAGCGGTAAACGTGTTAGAATGAGCAGTATTAACACTTGCAACCACATTTGCAGTTGTGGGTGAGACTACTAAAGAGCCATCGGTGTTAGATACGCTATCCACTGCGCCACCACTGCCCATTACGTCTGGGTCGAATATTCCCATCAGAGCACCTCACACAGAATTGAGATGCTAAATAAGCCATTTGTTGCAGATGCCCCTGAGTTGTAAGCGTAAATGTTTATTTTAGCGTTCGGTGATAGCTTAATTCCTATCCCTTCGGGTATTGGATTATATCCGCCACTTGCCGGGAGTAGTGTATAATATAGAGCAAGGCGT
>JAJZDT010000153.1 GCA_021851535.1 Microcaldota archaeon
ATTCACTATTAGATTACTAGTTATAGAAACCTTTAAAAGCTTTATCCTATTTTGAGGAGAAAAATTGGTGTATAAACGTGGCAAACGAAAAAAATAGAAAGGAAAAATCTGAAATGGAAGATTCTGGCGAAGATGAAGAGAGCGAAGAGATGCGAACCGTTGTTTTAGACAATAATAGATTGAATGTTAATATGCCTGAGGGTAAAAAGAAGCGCGGAAGGCCAAAAACAACGCATGAGAGCAAAGATACTTCAGCATCAAATTATAATTCACAGGATTATAACCAGAGAAAATGTCCTAGCTGCGGCAGCGTAGATATAATATTTGATAGCGAAAGGGCTGAGCGCGTATGTAATAGTTGTGGTCTAGTATTAGAAGAGAATGCTACAGATACTGGTCCAGAATGGCGTGCATTTGATCCAGAGCAGCGCGCATCACGTTCAAGAACGGGCGCTCCTGTAAAATATGCAAAGCCAAATCGTGGTCTTGTAACAGAAATAGATTTATACAATAAGGATATTAGGGGCGTTAGAATTCCATCAAAACGTCAAGCGCAGTTATATAGAATGAGAAAGTGGCATAAGAGGGCTAGCATAGCAAGTTCAAATGAACGCAATTATCTAATAGCACTGCCTGAGCTTACACGTGTATCGAGCTATCTTGGACTGCCAGATAATATAAGAGAGACTGCAGCGCTTTTGTATAGAAAATGTGTGCAGAATAATCTTATAAGGGGTAGACCAATAGAGATAGTCGTGCAAGCGGTAATATATGCAGCATGCCGAGAATCGGGAATGCCAAGGACGCTTGATGAGATAGCAAATATATCTGGCGTAGCAAAGAAGGATGTGGGTCGTGCATATAGAATAATATCCCATGAATTAGACTTGAAGATGCCTTTAATAGATCCAGTAGCCTATGTTCCAAGATATGTTAATGCTTTAAAACTAAGCGGAGATGCCCAAGAAAAGGCGGTCGAGCTTTTGAAGATGGCAATGAAGAAAGGCTTACTATCTGGAAGAAGCCCTACGGGCGTTAGCGCTGCAGCGGTATATATCGCTGGCGCGATAGTGGGAGAGCGCAGAACGCAAAAGGAGATAGCTGATGTTGCTGGTGTTACTGAAGTAACAATCAGAAACAGATACAGGGAGCTAAAAGAGCAGCTAAACTTAGATGTAAACCTGTAAATATAAGAGTGATTTGATTGAAAAGTTTGGCAGTGTTTATTTTTTTTATGCTGCCATCCATTCTATTTTTAAGTACGGGCTCCGCAAATACATCTATACCATCGAATTTTATTAATAACGCTTCTATTTCAATACGAATAAATAACACATTATCATATGTTAATGAGGTTAATGGCAGTGCGTATTTGATTTTTTATCCGAATTTATCTACAGCATATAATGATATAAATGCTGCAAAAAATATTTCTGGCAACACTTCAAAAATAAATTATCTGCTTGTAGGCGCAAAAAATAACGCAACATATGAGCGCAATATGTTAAATGGTTATAGATACGTATCTTTTATTGTAATGGTCGTTTTTGCTATTCTATCCGGTTTTATACTATACAAATTTGCCCTTCCATATAAAAAAACGTATAAAAACAAAAATAAAAATAAGAAAAAAGTATGACAATGTTAGTCAGTTGACTAACTTTTTCTTTTTAGTAGAATAGCTTTAAAAGCTTTCATTATCAATTAAAAATTGGTGTGAGAATATGGTTGTTGCAAACGATGAGCTGACCGAAGGAGCTGAATATACTGTGGAGGTATATGCGAAAGGTGCACGGGGAGAGGGTATAGGCAGAGTGGGAAATGTAGTAGTAATGATAAAAGATGCAAAGACTAGAATTGGCCGGCAGTATAATGTACGCGTTACAAAAATACATAGAACATTTGCATATGCTGAAATAGATGGTGGGGAGCGCTTAGCCCAGATAGTGGTGTAACCTACTATCTTTTTTTATTTTTTTGATATAAATCAGGTTGCATCTATTTTCTAAGAGATTTGTTATATCTCTCTATTGATGTTTTAGCAATATCATATATACTCTCTTCATCAACATCAATAATGTTTTTAAATTCTTCATTTTTGGATTCTAAAACGCGCCTTGCTGCGCTTGCGTGGGTCATTACGGCTTCATGACCAAATGTCCAATTCTTCTTTCTTTTTGGGGATACTATTGTTTTAGTATATAATTTTGGATCCTTTATTACCTTTCTTGCGATCTCTCCCCACTTAATTATTGCAATCTGACCAACGCTCTCATAATTATCATTTTCGATGCTCAAAATGCTATTCTCATCACTATTTAATTCAAATGCTAACATTGCTGCATCAAGATGTGTTTGCACCGCAATTTGTATTACTGTTATGCCCTCCTCATCACTTAGTCTTCCAATGTCTATATTAGATATTGCTTTTATGGCAGCTTTGCTACTTCCTAAAACTGCTGCATGCCCAATGGACCAGCCATCTAAATTTTTAATGCTTGCAATGTTATAATTTTCAATTGCATATAATGCCGCATTGTTATTTAATTCTACCACTCTATGCCCTAAATATTTTTTAACACCGTATTCCAATGTGCTAAGCTCACCATCTTTTAAGATATGCATTGCAAATATCTCATCATCTTTGATGAGTTCATCAAGTATTTTTCTATCAGATTTTTTTAGCAGCGTATGTACCTTTTTTACAATCTCATTGTGTAATTCCTTTTCAAGATTATTCTCTTCTACGTTATTATCTATTTTTAAATTAGGTGCTTTTAAAGAATTGTCTGTCACTTGCGTCTCTACTACCTCATCAGGTTTTATGACTGCCGAATTGTTATCACTACTTTGAATTGAGCTATTTGCATTATTTATATATATTTTTTTAATGGATCCTATCTTATGGGCGCTTATAAGATCCTCTAAATGCTTTGTTTCACTTTCTGTAAGATTTGATCCGTATACTTTTAGTATTATACTTGCAACACTGAGTCCATAATTATTGGAATAACTTAGTATATTATCATTAGTTATACATAATTTGGCAATTTCTAAGTGCCATCTGGCAGCTTCATGGTATAAACTCCATCCATCTTTAGAACATATTTTCATTAGGTCCTCATTTCCAAAGAATTCTTTTGCTAAACTGAGATGTTTTTTAATAATTAAATGTGCATACGTCGATCCATCCGAATTATCGCAGACGTGTCTCGCATAATCTAAATTTAAGAGTACATATCGTGCGGCATCAATATCCTTACATATAATCTCACGTACTACTGCGCGATTGTCACTATTTATGTGCCTTTTCAAATTATTTATTTTGCTATAATGTTCAATATCTTGATTTTTTGATAATGTTGCCATACTATCATTAGTAATGTGCATCATCCATTCAAATATTAATAACTTTTGAAAACATTGCGTTTGCATTAATAAAATAAAAATAAGATAAATAGATTTTTTATATATATTAATGTGCAGAAGCTACTACATAAAGCTTTAAATAACTAATATATCAGATATATAATGGGTTGGCGAATAGTTCCTAGATGAGTTTGGATTTTTGTTGTAAGATTTTTCTTCGAACACATATCCAACTTTTTTATCAATCACCATGAAATGGTTTGAATGATATTTTATTTCAGAAGCGATGTTTTAGTTATCGGTTCAATAGTATTCTGAGAATTTATAATTATATGTTTATGGGTGTATAAATGAGTCTTGATATGGATGTATATAAGAATTTTTTGAAAGGAACAACGACTGTTGGTATGGTCTGCAGTGATGGGGTCGTAATAGGTGCGGATTCTAAGGCTACAATGGGTACATTTATCTCTACAATAGAGGCACAAAAAATAATAAAGATTGACAATAATTTGGGCATGACAATAGCGGGTTCTGTAGGAGATGCAAATGAACTTGCACGAATAATAAAGGCTCAAAATGAGATATATAAAATGAATGAGGGACATCCAATGTCACCAAAATCAGCAACATCACTATTATCAGTTATAATGCAGCAGAATAAGATGATGCCATTTTACGTGCAGCTTATTGTTGGTGGTATGGATAGCAGCGGTACCCAGTTGTATTCAATTGATCCAATAGGCGGTTATACTGCTGAGAGTAAATTTACTGCAACGGGCAGCGGTACTGAGAGCGCCATAGGATATATAGAGGATGTTTATAAACCTGGTATAAATACGAAGGAAGGTATAAAGATAGCCGCAAAGGCGTTATCCATAGCAATGAGAAGGGATTCTGCAACTGGAGGCGCGAGGAATATTGTTGTGATATCCAAAAGCGGATATGTAGAATATGGCGAGAAGGATATAGAGAAGGTATTTGCAAGCAAATAAGTGCTGCAAATACTATTTAGAAATTTTTGAATTAACAAATCTACTGTTTTTGATTGTTTAACATTATAATAAGAGAATATCAGATGTTTTTATGGATGAAAATAACGAGACACCAACGATAAAAGAGGACATATTTGCAAAAATAAAATCGATGATACCTGAAGAAGCTGGGTATGTAAAATCCGAATTTGAAGGTCCTGACATAGTGATATATGTTAAGAATTCCGCATTTCTTTACGAAAATGAGAATATGATACGAAATATAGCTATAGCTATAAAAAAGAAGATAATACTTCGAAGTGATAGCGCATCATTGATGAATCCTGAAGAGGCATTGAAGATAATAAATGAAATCGTACCTAAGGAGGCTGTTGTAAATAACGTGAAATTTGTGCCAGAATTTAACGAGGTAT
>JAJZDT010000025.1 GCA_021851535.1 Microcaldota archaeon
CTTTTAACAACAATATATTTAGGATTTGGAAGTACTTCAAATAATCTTATTGATGGTAATTTCACTGGCGAAGCACCATATTTAAGTAAAAATTATGCCCAATTTGATAATGGGGCAAATGTATTTGAGATATACTTTAATGGGAATACACCATTATCTGAGTTCACAGTAGGTTCAGGATTTACTATCTCCCAAGCGACAGGAGTTAAAATAGGTTCAGACACGGTAAATGTTATAAATATAATAGGCTCATGTAGTTTCCCTTGTTTTTCTTTTGCATATAATAAAGGTACATCTACACAACCTGCTACACTTGATGCTGCCGTTATAAATAATTATAATGGTGTAAATCTTGCAAGCATCGATCTGCAAAATTCGAATACATCAACTGGTGCTAATAATGCAGAAGGAGTACAATCTGGATGGTCAGGAAGTGCATTCGCATTAGCATACAAAAACTCTGGATCATACTCAAATGGAAATGATCAACAAGGTTCTGTTTCCACCATTCCTTACTTTTATTCATTATACTTCCCTGGCGTTTCAGGCACAAGTTTTTCAGCTTATATATCACCAACGCTTTATTCTGGTGGATATAGTGGAAGTTTAAATATTAACCCACTTTCATCATCAAGTACTTTATATATAGGAGATGATTTTGGCAATACAGGTAGTACGCCTACAAATTCATTTATAGAATTTGCACGCGTGCGTGTACCACCACCAAATAATGTACTTCCATCACCATCGCAATATACATCTCCAAATATATCACAGATATATCCACTTTCACAAAGTATTATACAGGAACAAAACACTATTATAAGTGATAACGGTATGATTAATGGATTATCCCCATATACATACCAATGGTATGTATCTAACATTAGTAGTCCAACACCAACAACAGAAAATGCATTAGAGGCAAACACGCTCCTTGGAGTTGGAACATTAGTTGGGAATGCGCAATCTAAAACAGCAAACTTTATAACTACAGCAAATACCATACCAGGAACTTACTATTTCAAGTTATATGGAACAGACTCGTATCCAACAACGATTAATACAACAACGGCGATAATAGTTGTTTCATCTCCACAACATATATCAAGTGGTGGGGGAGGAAGTCCAACCTATTCATTCCAAATATCAGATAATATATCTTCTAACTTAGCATCTTCAACACCAGTATTCACAATTGGTTCTGAAATATACTATCAAAATGAGCTGCCTACAACGTATATAAGTTCATCACCACAGATTTCAGTCACATTTGCATGTAATGTATCGATAGGAAATTCGATATATAAATATGCGAATGATGTTTATGGAATTGGAGATAATTATCCATGTGGCAGCGGTGTAAGCACATATACACACCAAATAGATGTATTATATTATAAAACAATAAATCAGACAACTACTACAACATCAACAACTACTACCATACCACAAAATATTACAACAATAACTACCACACAACCAACTACAACAATTATACAAGAAACAACAATACCTACGACGACTACAACACCCACAACAATTATAAATAGCCAAAACAGCACGGTACAATCAAATACGCTTGAAACAAAATCTGTTGAGAGTAGTAATCAGACTGGATTTACAACAGGATCTACAATATCAAATAGTGCACTTGTTGCAATAGGCGCGGCAATCTCTAAACCAAGCGGTTATGGAACTATTTTGATAATTTTAATATTAATTATAATATTATTTTTATTAACAAAGAGAAGAAGAAAAAAGAACTATAAAAACATCAAATAATGTTTTTAGGTTAAAATAGTTATAGGCTTTCTGCTACCTTCTTTAATGAACTACCAACCATTTCCCAATTACTTTCTGAATGTTCTTTTGATTCTTTTGTTTTTATATTATCTTGAGTTATTGTTAATTTGACAATACCGTTCTGATCTTCTAAGATATAACTAACAGTAACATAATTTTCTTGTTTATCCTCAAGGCCAGACATACTACTCCAGTATGTATATTTAATTAATTTTTTTGGGACTATTTCAATTACTTTGCCTTTATCTTCGTATGTTTTACCCTCCCATACACCCATCCATTTTATCTGGCTGCCTTTTTTCCAATCAGTAAATAAATCTGTGCCAAAAAGATACTGCTTAACTAACTTAGGATCGGTTAATGTCTTCCAAACATTTTCTAACGAGGTAGTTATTATAATCGAAACTTTAACATCATACATACAGTCACTTAACTCAATAATTAATTAATAATATTATTTATATGTGTATCTTATTTCTGGTTTTATTCTCTCCCATGATGCAGCATCTCCAGATATAATATTAAAAATAGGATTAGATTCTATCTTCTTTGTATGTAATATTTCATTAAGTTTTTTAATATCTCTAACTTGTAATTTACTTTTAAGTAATTCAAACTCATATTTTAATTGACCCTCTGTAACATTTATTTTTTGATTTTTGGTATTATTATTTCTTAGTTTGTTTTTATCAAAAGAGTAATTTCTCTTTAAGGACTCTTCAAATATTATTGATAAATATTTATTTATGCAACCAATTGGATATTTTGCTTCCTTAAAGCGATCTAGTTGTGGGTGGTTTTTATAACCTTTTGTAAGATCCATTAATACATTTCTAGCTAAAAGAGACTCACGCCAAAGCGCTACAATTCCAATAGAATCTAAATATTTTGAATGTATGCTCCATAATCTTATAAAATCACCACATTTTTATTATTTAATTTTTAATCCTAATTGATATAATGCGGATTCCAAATAAAAATATACTAATTATTCTATTTTCAATTATTATATTATTCATCTTGTTATTCTTTTTATATCAATCAACAAATAACAGAAATATAATTTTTGGTGTTGTTGGATCCACACTAAATTATAGTGACATGACTATTTTAAAATCAAGTAGCATACGATGGATGCGTTTTGATGTAAATTTAAACAATAATTCCGTAGAGTATATAAAAAATCTTACAAATAATGGATTTAGCATACTAGGAATATTAGATTATCAGACTTTAGGTTTAGAATTAAATGGCAGCGGATGTATTAAAAATTGCAACTGGACGCTAAATGATTGGAATTTAACTGTTGAAAAAGCAGTAAACGAATACCCTAATATACACATTTGGGAGATTTGGAACGAACCGCAATTTAGTGAATTCCAGTCAGGATTTCTTGCAAATGGTAACCCTTATAACTATTTTTTAATGCTTAAATCTGCGTATAATATTATCAAAAAAAATAACCCTAACGATACAGTACTATGCCTTGGAGGTAATAATATATATGAAGGCACATATACTGAAAATGATTATTTGTGGGCAAAAGAGCTTTGGAGCTATGGTGCATCAAATTATTGTGATGCAATCTCACTCCATGCATACTCAGGATTTGAGTATCTTTTAAATCAAACACCCCTAAATTCTGCGTATAATATGAGTTATATTTTTAATAATGAACTAAATTTATACGAAAATCTAACCAAAAAACCAATTTGGATAACAGAAACAGGAATCCCATCAAACATGAATAGCAGCTATCCAAACTTTATAAATGCAACGCAACAGAGGCAGGCAGACTTTTTAAACCAGACAATGAATCTATTCATATCTAAAAGCTATATTAGGGCAGTATTCTGGTTTGATTTGAAAGGAAGTGTAGATAAACCGTATAATTTGGATTTTGGTCTATTTTATAATAATATGACTAAGAAATTAGCATTTTATACCTTTAATAACACAATAAATAGGTATTCTTAAAGATTTCGTTTTTGCTATGGTAGTATTTAAATCACCCTAAAGATAGTAACCAATAAAAGCCATCCTATTGGGCTAATAAGTGTTAAATAGCTATAAAATAGGGTTAATATGGTGAATATATGGCAAAATTTTCATTTGAATGTAAGGACATAGGGGTACAGTGTAATGCAAGAGTGGATGCAGAGGATAAGAAGCAGTTAATGCAAAAGATATCAGAGCATGCAAAGTCTGCCCATAACATGCAAAACATCGATAAGGACACAATGAAGAAGATAGAGAGAGCTATAAAGAAAGCATAAATTTCTTATTTTTCTTTTTTTTCTTTATTTTTTAATTTTCTAAATAATATAGATAATATTTTATATCTTTAAATAAGAGCTATCCTTATTGATACTATGTCAGGAATGCCAGATGCTCTTAAAGGCAAAATGGAGAAGCAAGGATATCACTTTGTTGGTAAGCACTCAGCTGTAAAGATATGTGAGTATACAGCTAATGGTCTTAGAGGGGGTATACTCTGTTACAAACATACCTTTTATGGAATAAGAAGTTGGCAATGCGTGCAGTCAACCCCAGCAATAGGCTGTGATATTAGCTGTAAATTCTGCTGGAGAATAATCCCAGAGGAGCTTGGCTTTGAATGGAACGAGCTTAATGCAATTGATAAGTGGGATGATCCTGAATTTGTTATAGAAAATATGATAAAAGAGCAAAGAAGAATAGTTAGTGGGTATAAGGCAATTGCTGATACAGATCTTAAGAAAAGGCGTTGGGATGAAGCAAACAAGCCCATACATGTAGCAATGAGCCTTACAGGAGAGCCTACATTTTATCCTAAAATGTCAAAGTTAATAGAGGGATTTCATAGACGTGGTATAAGTACGTTTTTAGTCACAAATGGGACGCTACCAGA
>JAJZDT010000075.1 GCA_021851535.1 Microcaldota archaeon
ATCTGCAAATAATAATCAGTGTTTATATGGCCTGATGTGATGAAGTTTTGTTATGACTGTTTGCTGGTTAGTTTTTAATATTTTTAAATTTAACAGCAGCGTTCATCATTATGTTTAATTCATTCTCAGAGAAAAGATTTTCAAATATTATACGCTTATTCTTTGTTATAAATTCAAGTGCTTCAAGTCGTGATGGGTTCATCGTTTTGAAAAGTATATTTTCAGCACTATTCTCTTTGAAATGATGTCCAATATCCTCAAACCAATTTCTAAAAAGTTTGCTATATCTCATTAATATAGATATTGTAGAAACGGCAAGCAAAAATCTTTTAAGTTCTTCAATACGTTCAACAAGCTTGCCCGTTAATTCATTTTCGCTGTTTTCAAGCTTGCTAATCATTCCCATATAATTATTGTAAATTTCCTGCTCTCCATCAACAATTTTGCCAATAACGAAAAGCTTTTTTTCAATCTCATTTGTACCCTCATCAGCGGTTACTAAATGTCCATCAATTTTAAGTCTTTTAGCCTCTATCTCTCTATCAAGTGTCTCTATTGCTTGAGATGTTAGCTCCTCTTGCGCCCGCGCGCATATATCTTGGCATAGTAACCAAGCTGGTATATCGTCCATATAAACACTGATTATTATTTGCAGATTATTGTTTCTTTTCGATCTATTCGTTCTGATATTACTCCTTCCTTATCATATAAATATGCTGTTAAATTAAGTTCGTATTCACCAGGATAGTTATTGGGCCTAGTATAAATTTTAATGCGCTTCTCAATACCTCCTTTAGGTTCTATAATACCGATACGTGTCCTTCCAATATCTAGCATTTTATCATGTGCTAAAGATAATGGGTGCTTAACTAAAAGATCGCACTCACACCAAAAATTTAAACTATCATGGGTATTCGAGAAGTTCAATATTATAAAAAATTCATTTTTTATGTTCTGTTTGAGCTCTTGTGGGTCAAAATTTATTTTAAGTTCAATATTTTCCATAAAATCACTAAAACATAAAAGAGCAATGTTGTATATTAAGTTTATCAGCAAATAAATATAAACTTATTTAATGCAATTTATAGATAGTGGTATTATATTATGATAAATGAATCCAAGCTTATTGAAGGTGAAATTACGCTAAGAGATCTGCGTCTCTCAGACGAAGTGAGTGAGACAAGGCGTTCTATAGTGCGTTATCTTGCACTCTCAATGGGAATAATTAATCCAGGTGAATCAAGGCAATCGGCCGTTTCGGTTTTGGATGCAATATTACACTTCCAATTTTCTTTAAGGCGTGATCCTAGCGTGTCAGAACTTTCTGAATATATAGGGTTAAATTGGGCGCCAATAAATGAGAAAACTTTAAGATATCATCTGCTGCAATTTAAAAAGGCAAAAATCATAAATAATGAAAAGGGTAGATATTTTATATTTAATCCGAAAATAGGGGACAAATATGATGAATCTGTATGGGTTAATAGCTATATAGATAATATAATGTCTCCTATTAAGGAAAAGATGATCCTTGCACTTAAAGAGCTTAAAAATAGATAAGATGTGAATTATATGGATAAGAGAGAATCTACAAATTTGAATACTCATAACGATTTAGATAAAAATAAAAAAGGCAAAAGCAACGCATTAATTTATTTAGGTATAGTGGTGGTTGTAGCGCTTGTGGTATATATAGCATTAAGCAATCTATCCAGCGGCAAGGCATCAATAAATGTATTGTTAAGTGCTCCAAATTCAACAAATCTATACCCTCTTAATACAACAAGATTCATTTTACAGGTCAATAATACAGGTTCCTCATATATTAAAAATCTTGATGTAGGGTTTTATTTAGGAAATGGAACACTTTCAGTTTATAATGTGTCGTTACCCCCAGGTAAAGGCGCCCGTATACCTATAAATTATACATATGCTATTGCTGGCACTTATAATTTCAAGGCGATTGTGGATCCTGGAAGTATATTTAATTTTACAAATAATAGTATAAAATCATCAAATATTATAATAACAATAAATCAGCCAGCTTCACCATCAAAAATTTTAGAATTCCCAAATGGTAATATAATATCTGCATATAATTTTTCATTTATGGGTAGTGCATTCCCACTTGTGGCTGCTCAAACCAGCTATTATAATGTTAGTAAGATTAATGCTATTTTTTCTGTTGATCCATCAATAGAACACATAATGGTTGGTGATCTTTATGGCCTTATATACAGTTCAATAGGTACTTATGTTAAGTATGCAAACGGTAGCAGTGCGGAGAGTATGCTCTTAAGTGGTACAGGTCCAGCTCCAATATATAGAATAATGTCAAGCTTTGGATTTAACAGCATAAAAGAAAACAATACCGATGTATTTTTCATTTCTAATGGTATAATATCTTGCCTCTCGTATAATAAGGGTTGGACAGAACTATCAATATATAATGGCATTGGCAGCTGCTATACGAGCCTACCACTTAACATTTCATATATATTTAACAGATCCGTTTTCAACAAATATAATATAACGTATTATGCACAAGGATTTAGATATATAAATTCGACAGATCTTGGCGCCCTGTATGGTTTTGATAATAATTCAAATTATTGGTACAATGTCTTTAATATAAGTAATGGCTTTTTTGTGAGTGGAATATCCTCCAATAATAATATGCTTGTAAATAGCAGCAAGTGCTTTGGCATTATTTCAAATACCAGCGCTGTATGTTCGATATATATAGCACCGTCAAAGACATTAACATCTCCATTTGGGGTTATTAGATCAACGGAGTTCACTAAGAATTATAACTTCACAATATACTCATTTGTAAATAATACACAGTTAATCGATGCCAGTTATAATGCCGAGCATCTTATAGCGGCTCTTAATAGTACAGAAAAGCCAATATTGTGGATGAGCGCGGTAAATAATACATGCTTCTTTTCAAATACAAATGCGATATCGTGCAATGTTATGAACTTTTCGTATACTACTAACCAAGCTACATTATCTATAAAAAATAATCTCAATAGCAGCATAAAATTAACAAATGGTTCGTGCTATATGAGCGGGCTTGAATATAATAATGTAGTTAATGTTACAATAGGTTCGCACGCATCAAATACTATAGTATTATCATGCAAAAATATATTGGTTCCAGTGATATCAGGAGAGAGTAGTTACATACTATCATTTACATACAAAAATACCACAGCAAATTATAATGTTACTGGAATATTGAACGTGTCAAATATAATATAGCCCTATAATCATAGAATAGCGATTTTCAATGTATAATATTTAATGATACGTATCACAATTGAAATGGTGCTATGGTATCCTTTATACCTATTCTAATAGTTATTGTCGTATTTGTGCTAGTAGCAATACGCGGCGCAATCCATAAAAAATTAAGGATATGGTTGATAACTATGGCTGGCGCACTAGTTATGCTGCTATTTGGTCAAATATCTATTAGTTCAGCAGTTACATACATAAATTTTGATATAATACTTTTTCTTTTAGGTATATTCATAATTGGTGTCGCATTAGAAGAGAGTGGATATATCTCTTACATATCATACAAGCTTTTTAAACATGCACGATCAACAAATACATTGATATTGTTAATAATATTTGGCATGGGGTTAATATCAACAATACTAATGAATGATGCTGTTGCAATAATTGCTACTCCTTTACTACTCATGATATCAAAAGAGAATAAAATAAACTCAAAAATGCTACTTTTTGCACTAGCATTTTCAATAACCATCGGAAGCGTTATGAGTCCTATAGGGAACCCTCAAAATTTAATTGTAGCATCAAATAAATTAATAACAAATCCATTTAGCACATTTTTCATTTACCTTACAATTCCAACAATAATAAATTTGTTCGTGCTTTATCTGTTTATTAATATATTATTCAAATCCGAGATGAATAGAAAAATAAGAATAAAAAAGCCTAAAATGCAAAATAATGATAATCTGTTTTCACTTTCAAAAATATCAATATTGCTGTTTTTAATTCTTATAATTGGATATATATTTTATAGTGCAATAAATATTAGTGTAAAAAATTATTTATTTTATCTTCCAATAGTTGCTGCACTTCCAATAATTATATTTAGCAAAAAACGGCTAAAGATAATAAAGAGTGTGGATTTTGGTACTATAATATTTTTTATATCAATGTTTGTCATAATAGGTGGTATATGGCAATCTGGCATATTGCAGTCAATAACATTGATAAAAAGTGCATCAAATTCACCATTAAATATAATGGTATTTAGCATGCTTGGAAGTCAGCTTATATCAAATGTGCCACTAGTATTACTGTATACAAATATATTAAGTAATATTAATTCAAATATACTGCAGCTAATGGCTCTTGCTGCAGGCAGCACTATAGCGGGTAATATGCTAGTTTTGGGTGCGGCAAGCAATGTTATAATAATAGGCATTGCAGAGAGGCGCAATCATAATATAACATTTGCTGAATTTGCTAAAATAGGGCTTCCACTTGCCCTAATAAATATGTTTATATACCTTGCATTCTTCTACCAT
>JAJZDT010000126.1:0-1210 GCA_021851535.1 Microcaldota archaeon
CTATAATAGCGCGCCAGTTGCATAAGTGCATCTATTATCCATTTGGCGGATAACGGATCTATATACAACTGGCTTATTCTGCTACCCAATTTTGTGGCTTTTAAATGTCCACTTTTATTCTCTATAAATTCCCATCCTATCTGCTCCTCTATTATATTATGTATTATTTCATTAATCGCTCGTAGATCCTTATATTGGTGCCCATAAAATGTCTTCGAGATAAATTTGTTTATTGATTCTTCGCTGTTTAGAAAGTTTTCAGCGATGAATGAGAGTATATGCGTTCTTAATACAGGTGCTACCCCAATACTTGAATCTATTGGCTCTAACACACTATTCATATATTCATTTTCCAGCCTTAAAAGCATCTCTTCTGAGGAAGCAATGATAAATGCCCTACCCTCTATGTCAAATTTTGGTCTGCCTGCCCTTCCAAATAACTGCGTTACCTCATTTATACCTAGCAGCGAACTTCCGCTCCCATCATATCTATGTATATCTTTTATAAGAACGGTATTTGCTGGTATATTTATCCCCATAGAGAGCGTTGTAGTGGCACATAATGCCTTTATTATATTTTTATGAAAGGCCTCCTCAACCATTGCGCGCTGCTGATTTAACATACCAGCATGATGGAATGCAATGCCGCTCTTAATTGATATTGATAGTTTCTTGCATTGCTCTGTAGGGGTGTCAAGCACATTAAGTATGCTATCACTCAGCTCAGATAACTGCCTGCGTTCATCCTCTGAAATCAGCTTTTCGGTTATCTTTGATAACCGTAGAGCCCCCGCCTCAGCATTTCTTCTTGTAGAATAAAATATTAACAGTTGTTTGGAGCGTGATAGTGTATCCTCAAGAACACCAACTTCAGGTTGGATACTTTTACTATTTAAGCGCTCTATTTCACCAATATCCTCTATTTTATCCAAATTATGCATTACATTTTTATCATTCTCATTATGGTAGTATATATTGTTTTTATAGATAATTCCACGCCTTAAACGCACCGGTCTATAATTACTCTCTACAAGTTTTGCTTTTAACCAATTTGCAATCTCGCGTGCATTGCCTATAGTGGCGCTAAGTGCAAGTATCTGCGCATTTGTTGTTTCTTTAATCTTTGTTATAAGCAATTCAAGCGTTGGCCCACGTGATAGCTCGCCTAGCATATGCACCTCATCAAATATTACGCAGCCAATATCACCAA
>JAJZDT010000126.1:1296-4565 GCA_021851535.1 Microcaldota archaeon
GCATCAAGATCCCCTATTGAAATGGATGATTTTATATAAGGATATGCACTTTTAAACTCGTTGTATTTTTCGCTTGCTAGCGCGCGCAATGGTGCTATATATATTGCCTTTTTAGCTGTTCGAATTATCGAATTTATTGCTGCAATCTCAGCTATTAGTGTTTTTCCACTAGCAGTTGGAGATGCAACAACCATATTGCTGCCGCTAAGCAATCCGTGCTCAATGGCCAATGATTGTGGGGGCGTTAATGTTAATATACCACGAGCAATAATCGCCTCCAATATTTCATTTGGTATTTTTCCTTTAAGATCAGATGTATTCATATTGTATAATATTATACAGTCAAATTAATATAGATTGCAACGCTAAGGTAACATTTCTAAGGCGCATGCATTCGCATACGCCTTGGGTGGATGAGAATAGGGTTGTTACAGAATAAGCATAAATACCCAAAATGCAATGTAGGTAATTAGATAATTAGCTATTTAAATGCTACCGTAATAGCTATTTACAATATTACATACTATATAAGCAAACAGCGAATGTAAATGAATGTAATTACTTCGGAGGTTTGTATGTACTCATATATTTTTTAACAAGATCAACAGCATGATCTACAGCGCGCTTTACATCCTCAACAGTCTTTGCGCCCGTACATATAATCTTTCCACTATTGAATAGTAACAATGCGGCCTTTGGATCATGTACCTTAAATATAGCACCAGGAAACTGCTCTGGCTCATAGTCCACATCCCTTGATAATTTTGCAAGTCCATATAAGTCAAGGCTTAAATTAAGCTCTGCGCTCGCAACTATATTAACAACCTGATATGTTGGCTTAAGCTTCACATTTTTATACTTAGAGCGCGATTGCCCAGAACTCTTTTTTTGATCTGCCATTTAGTACACCATAATAAGCATTACATTTAGCTTAATATCTAAGAAAGTATATAAATATATTGCGTATATAATTAATCTTGTTTTAATAGTATAGTGATATTTATGCCAGAGAGATCAAAAGGATTATTTTCGGGAATGACACGGCATTTGGCCAGACATCATAAACCTTCAAAGCTAAGAATACGTGATTTGATAAAGAGCTTTGAGGTAGGTGAGAAAGTCGCAATCGTGCCTAAAGGCAGCTTTAGAGACATACCGCACCCAAGATATAGAGGCAAGATAGGCATTGTCAAAGAAAAGAGAGGTAATGCATATGTTGTTGAGGTAAATTCCATGTCAGCAAAACGTTTAGTCATAGTAAACAACAGACATTTAGAGCATACCATGCAAAGTGCTAAAAAGAAAGATTAATAGTAATTGTGGCAAAATCTGCCATTTCTGCTTTTATACGGTAATTAGATGAGAGTTGAAAAGCTTTTTGACGGCGTTTACAGAATCGATAGAAAAATTGCAACAATAAATAGCGACCCTAATGTGAAGGTCTATAATGAGGAACTCATAAAAAACGATGGCATTGAGTATAGATCATGGAATCCATATAGAAGCAAACTTGCCGCGGCAATATTAAATGGATTAAAAACATTTAGCATTAATGAAAAAACAAATGTATTATATCTTGGCGCAGCAACAGGAACAACAGCAAGCCATGTAAGTGATATAGCACATAATGGAAATGTATTCTGCGTTGAACTCTCCGAAAGAAATATGCGTGAGCTTATGCACCTATGCGAACGCAGAAAAAATATGTTTCCCATATTATGTGATGCCAACAACATAGATTTTTATATAAATGATGTAGGCATGTGCGATGTAATATATCAAGATATATCCGCAAAAGAACAGGCGCTTATAATTAATAAAAATAGCAGAATGCTAAAAAAGAATGGTTATGCTTATTTTATAATAAAATCACAAAGTATAGACATATCAAAAAGCCCTAAAGAGGTATTTGAACATGAACTGTCTTTACTCTCTGATGAATTTGAGGTACTGGAAAAAATTGACCTTGAACCTTATGATAGCATGCATCTTTTTGTTGTCCTGCGTAAGAAAGCTTAAATATACTTATTTAAATTAATATCTGATGGACATAAATGAGTATCTCGACGGCTTGAAAAGCTTCGAAGTATCTAATAGAAAAGTGCTATGCAAATATTGCGGTAGTAAAACCAGAACACGTGGTAGAATTTGCGTATGCAGCAATTGCGAACTTATTAATACATTTACGCAAAAAAATGCAATAGATAGCGAGCTTGTGCAATGGCTAGAACAGTATAATGAATTTATTGAAGATGAAAATTACCCTTTTGCAATAAATATTTACAACCAAATAATTAACATATATAAAACCCAAGAATACTTTTATGTACACGGTATAAATTATATAAAATATTCAAATTTTATGGCAAGTAGAATACGTTATGATAGGGGCGGCTTTATGGAAGAAAATTCCGCGTATAAAAAAGCCTCAAATGAGATATATTACAATGCAAAACTCTTCTTGTATAAATCCATAAATCTTGTTGATTTGAATCTAAATTCAAATTCAGAAGAAGTACCGGATATGATATATGTTAAATTATTAGCACAAATAAAACTTGGCGACATGCGCGGCGCAAATGATTCAATTGAACGCATTGCTTTCCTAGACAATAAATACATTACAAGTTATTCAAATATCTTATTTTATGATGCAATCGGAGATGTAGATAAAACAATAGATGCCATTGACGCAATGATAAATGAATATAATGATTATCCAATTACAATATTTTACTATTTATCTAAATCACTTTACAAAAAAAAGCAGTGGAAAAATTCTGATAGGATTATCAAATCATTATCCAAATTGGTTTACAATAAGAGCATTGAGCATTTGTCTAAAAATATCGAGAATATGCTAAAGACATAAACGATTATTTTGATATGAATATAAAATAATTGCCTTTATCTGAGGCATGCGCTGAACAAAAACCAAAACGCTCAAACTGTATTATCTCCATATCAGACAACCTATTTATGTATGATTCGCCATATCCATTTATCGTCTCTAGACTGTCTAATATAAAAGTGCCGTCATTTTTAGATATATCCTTTGGAACTAAAACATATGTCTCAACCTTATCTCTATTTGATACCCACTGTATCTTTTTTTCAGGGCTTGAATTTTTTGCTATCTCGCATTCAATGCTTTTACCATCCTTATTAATATTCAATATTTTTACGGCAAATAGCTCCTTTAACTTCACAACCTCCCCGACCTTTAAAAGATTTGCATCATCATTTGATATATATAAGGTATTGCCAAC
>JAJZDT010000158.1 GCA_021851535.1 Microcaldota archaeon
GCCATATGTACATTTCCTTTTTTTGCCATTTAGCCTCGCGCTTTGCATTGTCTTTTGTTATCCTATTGCGCTCCTTTTCTGATAACGCGCTTTTAGTATTAGTATTTTCACTAACATTATTTACATTATTAGAATTCTTAATAGTATTTTCTCCATTTGAATTAGCATTAGTTGCCTTAGTATCAGTTTTTACATCATCATTTGATTTTGATGTAGCAGTCTTCTTTTCTTCGGCATTTTTATTTTCGTTAAATGGACTATCAACCCCTTTACTTGCGCTTACGTCATGTTTAGCATCATTAGACTTTGATGCGTGCTTCTCTTCCATAAGCGCAGTAGTAGCACCAGCAAGATTATCCTCTTCATTAGAAACTATTTTTTTAACTTTTGTTGCCATAATATCACATATTTTTATTACGCTATATGATGTTTAGTAATAGTTTAGATATATATAACTTGCGTTACAATTGGGGTTATTGGTATTATATTAACATAACCAATAAAAAGTCCGTATAAAATTAGCTTTTACATATATACATGCACAGTTATCATGAATAATTGTTCTTTTGCAAATTTGCATGATTGCATATAGAGTTTAATACACAACCATTGCATTTGGGATTATTCTTAGTGCAATTATTTTTTGCAAGCTCGACAAAATATGCATGCATTTGTTTGTAAAATTTTGGATTACACTGCAATGAATCCACAAAAATACCTTGCAAATCATTATATTCAATCTTCTGATTTATGCCATAAATGCGCGACATTATTCTTTTTGTATATGCATCTATTACAAATACAGGCTTATTAAAAGCATATAGCAATATAGAATCAGCGGTTTCATTTCCTATTCCTTTGAGATTTAATAAAAATTCATGCAACTCTTCCGTATTTATTTTTGACATATTCTCTATATTGCCATATTTGTTTTTTATTGCAATTAATATGCCTTTTATAGTATTAGTTTTCTGATTATAAAATCCAGATGGTGATATAAGGCGCCTAATTGAGCGCGTATCCATATTAATTAATTTATTCATATTCATTGCGTGGGCAGATTTTATATTTGATATAGAATGTTCTACATTTTTCCAACTAGTATTCTGTGTCAGTATTGAGCCTAGTATTACTTCCAATTTAGACTCAGCTTGCCACCAATTATCTAAAGAATAGAGTGCATCTAATCTCAAATAAATATCCTGAATGTCACTATGCACTATAGTAGACTTCATTTTAGATAAAGTGGAGATTATACTTTTATCTCTCCAGACTTTATCTTTGCTATTATCTCTTTTGGGTTTGCTCCTTCGCATGTGACCCCCATACTTTTACATGTCCCGAGTATCTGGGTCATGCGCTCTGCTATACCCTTACCATACATAGAGTTTGATTTTGCATTTGCAATCTTCTTTATCTGCTCTAATGTTATATTTCCTGCAACCTCCTCTTTAGTCTTTGAACCCTTTTCTATTCCAAGCTCTTTTAATATCATAGCGCTTGTTGATGGCGTTCCTACTTCTATAGTATACTTTTTTGTATCAGTATCTATATGCACTTTTACAAGCACCTTTATGCCGGAAAACTCCTTAGTTTTTTCATTTATCTCAGCAACAACTGCATTAGTATTAACACCCATCGGTCCCAACGCTGGCCCTAAAGGTGGACCTCCGCCAGCCTTTCCTCCTTCAATTAAACTCTCTATTACTGTCTCTCCCATTTGAATCACTTTGATTAAGCGTTAGACTGCTCCTCTTTATTCTTCTGTATTATTTTTGCGGTGTTCATTTTTGTAGTTATAGGTATTGGCACCACAACATCCATAAGCTCGACAGTCATGTCAGATTTTTGCTCATCTATTCTAAGCACCTTTGCCTTATATCCCTTAAATGGACCGCTTGTAAATTCTATTATATCGCCTTTGCCAACTACCTGCTCAGTTTTCTTGACAACAAGAAGCTTGTCTATCTCCTCTTGTGACAATGTCTGTGGCAGTATGCCGCGTATATTGTGCTCTTTTGTTATAAATGCGCGAACTGAAGCCTCGTCCTCTCCCTCAAGTATTATGTAACCCCGCATACCTCCAACAATAATAACTGAATATATTGGAACATTCACATCTTTGCCAAACTTATTTTGAAGCATATTGGCCGCTATCCTTTCCTGCCCCGCAATTACTTTTACAACAAAATACATAACACCACTAATTTTATAGTTATCTGTTCAGATAATACATCTATGATGCATATAAAGGTTAATAAATCAAACGCCGAACTTGCCAGAAAATTCATTATCAAAAACAATCTTTTAGATAACTCATTTATAGTACAGCATGATGATAGGGACACCTATTTCCCTATTTCCAATAATATATATAAAGCAAATATTAAAAAGCTTCTTAAAAATCATAATTTTGAGATAATTGATATTGTAGGCAAAAAACGCGATGTAAATGATTATTATAAATTAATAAATGAGCGAATTGGTCCAGATATAACAATAGATACAGGATATGATGCACTTGGAAATATAGGTATAATAGACCCACGGCATAATTCTGATAAAAAAGTTCTTAAAACACTTGCCTTGTGTATATTAGATAGTAATAGTAACCTAAAAACCGTTCTTGCCAAAAATGGGCCCGTAAATGGTATATATAGAACACGCAGATTATCTTATATTGCCGGAGAGAGAAAATATATTGCATCATATAAGGAGAATGGGGCGACATTTATATTTGACGTGAGAAGAACATTTTTTTCTACACGCCTATCATTTGAAAGATCAAGACTCATGAAATTATCTAAAAATAACGAATGCGTTATGGTATTATTTGCTGGCATTGGGCCTTTTGCCATAGAAATTGCAAAAAAGAATTTAAACTCGAATATAATTGGAATAGAGATAAATCCATATGCCTATAAAAATATGATAAAAAATATTAAATTAAACAATACAAAGAATGTACATGCAGTGCTCGGGGATGTAAAAAAGATTTATAAAAAATACGCGTCCATTTCAGATAGAATAATAATGCCACTGCCTAAAACAAGTTATGAATTTTTAGATGAAGCATTTTTCATCGCTAAAGATAATTGCATTGTACACCTTTATGCGTTTGTTGAAATTGATGGAGGATTTGATAAATTTGTCAAAAAATTACAAGTGCATGCAAAGAATAATGGTTATGGTGTTGAAATACTATTCCATAGGGTTGTAAGGCCTTATTCCGCATTAGAAGAGGAAATAGTTATTGATTATAGAATAAAAAAACATTGATTTATTTTAAAGATGATAATTCAGTAAAGCTTTTAAATTTAAATTACGACTCTACTGCTGATAGAATGGCGCCCTCTATTGAAATTCAATCTATTTCTAATGGAAGACAGCTTAATATAGAGGAATTTGTAAAAAATACCACATGGCGAGAGCTTCTTATTGAACTTGTGGAAAAGCACGAATTGGATCCATGGAACATCAATATTTCAGCAATGGTGGATGGATATATAGGTATAATAAAAGAAATGAAGACGCTTGACCTTAGAGTTCCTGCCAATGTAATTCTTGCAGCATCGATATTGCTGCGAATGAAAAGTGATGGGTTTGAACTTTTTGATAACGAAACTAATAATGATGAAATTGATAGCGGTATGCAATCTATTTTAAAACAGCGCCCAGAAGTACCTGAGTTAGTACAAAAAAATAGAATACAACCATACAGAAAAATAACGCTTGATGAACTTATGGATGCGCTCAGCTCTGCGATAAAATATGAGGAAAAAAAAATAGAGCGAATTAGGGAAATTGAGACTCCGATACGTATAGACGTTGGTGAGGATATAGACAAAAGAATAGAAACATTATATACCATCATAAAAGAAAACGCAGACCCATTAGGCATGACTACTTTTAGCATACTTTCAAAAAATTTTGAGAGTATTGAGCTAAAACTTCTTAACCTTTTCATACCTATGCTTTTCTTAGCACAATATGAAAAAATAAATGTGATTCAAGAGGAATTTTTTGGTGAGCTTATAATAAAAATAAATGAGGATATTAATGGAGCAAAATAATGACAAAGAATATGCAAAACTTATAGAATCCGCACTATTTGTAGCGGGTAGAGCACTTAGCATAAATGACATTGCTTCAACGCTGGGTGTTATATCAGTAGGATATCTTAAAGGCGTGGCAGATAGATTAGTTGATGATTATAAAATACGCGATTCGCCATTTATAATAAATAAAATAAATGAAAAGTATGAATTAGGGCTTCGTGACCCATACGCAAAAAAAGTGAGCTCGCTTGCAGGAGCACCAGATTTGTCTAAAAGCGCATTGCGCATACTTGCATATATAAGCAAAAACGAGCCTGTTTCACAAAGCAGTATTGTAAAAGCATTTGGATCGTCTACTTATATTTATATAAAAGATCTTTATGATAAAGACTTTGTAAAAACAAAAAAAACAGGTCGCACAAAGATCCTTGAGACTACAGAGCGTTTCAAAGAGTACTTTAATTTAGGATAACTATTAATAAGATGGATTTATTTCCTCATAATTCTCCTTTTTATTTAGATACAGCGCCATAACAAATAGAAGCGTTGATAGCCTATTTAGGTATTTTAATATTATCTTATTCATATCAGAATGTTCTTTGCTTATTTTGACTATTGATCGTTCCACTCTTCTTGAAACAGCCCTGGCATATTGCAATTTTGCTGCGCCGTCTACACCGCCTGGCAATACAAATTTTTTTAACATACCAACTTTATTACTATAATCATCTATGATTAATTCCAGATCTGTTAATTCTTTATTAGTTATGATATTCTTTGGAGTATATACTGGATTTATAATACCGCCAAGCTCTGCACCAATTACAAACAATTTATTTTGTACACTAATAAGCCTATTTTTCATAAGTTCATCAGCAATATCTACTATCACAAGGCCTATAAGCGAATTAAGTTCATCAACATCGCCGATTCCGATTATAAGCGCGCTATCCTTAGATGCTATGGCACATCCCATATACGATAATCCATCATCCCCTTTTGCGGTATAATATTTAGGCATTATAGCACCATATTAAGAAAGCTTATTAATCAATATTCTATAATAATATCTATTAAATGTATGTGGGCTCGTAGTCGAGTGGTAAGACGTTCCCTTCACACGGGAAAGACCAGGAGTCCGATTCTCCTCGGGCCCATAGACGCGTATTTTATACGTGGCTCCAAACAATTCAACAGGGATTAAATATTACTTTTTTTTGAAAATCAAATGAATATTGATAAAAATACTGGGTACATGAACCCTTATTATTTTTATAGTAGGTATTGCCAGAGCCTAATATTACAAATCCTATATTACTAATATTAAATGAATAGATATTGTTATTATTGCCATTTAAATTAAGTACAAAATCGCCATTATTTATTCCGTATATTTTTATTATATTATAATCACCAGTCACATTAACATATGCAGTTGCATTTCCGTACACGTATATATTATCTTTTATGTTGCTTCCATTAATTATTATAAGCGTATTTT
The DNA here is from genome assembly GCA_021851535.1 of Microcaldota archaeon. Next base: position 5,560 of record JAJZDT010000158.1, read on the forward strand.
TAGTTAATTTCAGGGTGTTATTTGTTGAATTTGTTACATTAACCTCGTGTATAAAATGGTACACTGGCAAGGGTGTTGAAAAAAATGATAATACGAACATTATAAAATAAAATACCACAACTATACCAATTATTATTGTGCATAAAATAAATAAGATTGGATAATGTTTTTTTAGCCAATTAAATGTTGTTTTCTGATTATTTTTCTGATTATTATTTTGATCCATAAAATCATTTCCAATAATGATTATTATTTATAATTTTAATTGGCACATATATTATAAGTTACCTTTTCTAAAAACATAATATTATTATTTTATTTAAACAAATCTGAAAACGCATTTAAATACAGTATTGCTACCATTGTCTTTGCATCGTTTATTTTTTTATTAAGTATCATGTTCATAGCCACGCTTTTACTAACAGCTTTTATTTTTATATCTTCAGTAGGATCTAAGTGGCGCTCCCCTTTTCTTAACCTTGTTGCCAAAAATAAATGCTGAGTTTCACTTAATATTCCAGGGCTGCCATAAATTTTTGCCAAATATATTAATTTGCCAGCACGATACCCTGTTTCTTCTTTGAGTTCTCTTAAAGCCGCATTTTGAGGGGTCTCTCCTTCTTCTATATTTCCTGCAGGAACTTCATAAATACTTTTATTTATTGCAGGCCGAAATTGGCGCTCCAAAATTATTTTTCCATCATTAGTTATAGGGATGATTACTACAACATCAGCTTTATCTACAGAAAAATAATTGTGGTTCATATTATTTAGATTAACGGAGCGCTCTAAAACCTTAAAAAAATTATTTGAATATTTTATCATTGCTTTTTTTGTTTTAACCATATTATGCACTTAAAACATTACCCTGCATAAATATTTATGTTAATTTTATACATCATTAAGCTACGCCGGCACATTCAAAACTTAGTTCCTTACGGTAAACTAATAGTCCAACGGTCTGCAAGCTAGCAACCTAGCAAGCGGCTGATTTTGCGGTGGGGGGGTCAAAATCAGCCTTAACGCCGCCATGTCCTACGAAGTAGCTGCAGCAGCCGTAGCCCGCCGTGCGACACACAAAGGTGTCTTAAAGGCGGGCGGAGGCTACTTAAGACCTCAACTAAAGAGGTCTACGCCCTTCTTTGATGGTTAGAAGTCCCTCGTGAAATTCGGGCTGGCTTCGACTTCTCGTCGAAGGCGTACTAAAGACCTTTTCGAGCTTAGGTCTTTAGTCGCTTGGAGGTCTTTAGTTGGAGACTCTACATGGCGTCTCTACATGAAACGCTAAAATAATGATGCGCAGTAGTTCATCGACAAAAAACGATGTTTTTGGGCTGTCGTCGAGACTTTTCTCTACATGGATTGCCAAAGTCATGTAGAGGAATTTTGGCCATGTAAAGAGACCTCCAAATGTGTAGAAAGGCTTATATATCTATTAGGGTATATACTTATTAGGTGTTATATTATGCAAATCCAAAAGGAAGTTGTCCATTACCCTACGCTTAAGACCATACTGGCTATAGAGGAGGTAGTGAAGAAGGCCAATAACCCCGTCAGCAGGAACCAGATATTGGCCAGATTGCAGACTGGTGTAATGCGCTCGACCCTGAACCTTGCGCTTAACTACATGGAAAAGCGTGGGATGGTGCTTGAGACTAAGAAAGGGTTTATTTGGACATTCAACCCTAGCAAGAAGCTGGAGAAGGCCGAACAAGAGGGCTTACCGATGTGATGTTTTGGTGGAGAAACGCGTTTCAATAAAACTGTTAGGAGATGCAAAAGACGCTTACCTAGCGCTAAAGAAGAAAGTTGCGGAGGATGCAGCAAAAGGCATAACCGACTCGTTTCACCAAACGCTCCTTAAGTCAATAGACAACAAGATAGCAATATTGAAGGTTGATTATGACTATGGAATCCACATACCAAAGAAGAATGTAGCTCAGAAGTACATCTCGCTCTATGAAGTTACGAACTTATGGAAGGTCAATCTCTCAGGAGCTTGGCGCATGATCTACACAATAAAGCAACCGCAGAGGGAGGACACAGAAGTTGAGATACTCTCAATCTGGCTAGACGTGCTGGATATAATAGACCATGATGAATACGACAAAATCTTCGGCTACAGAAAAAGATAGACTTTAGGCATTTCTAGTCAATCTTGATTTCAGGCCAACTGCTTCACTCAGCCCGAATGTGCTGTCTATCTCCTTGTATAGCTCCTCTTTGCGTGTGGTAATGTAGGTCATTGTGGTGCTTGGATCGCTGTGCCTTGCGAACCTGCTTGTCAGAACCAGATTCCCGTTTGTCTGTTTGGCGAAACGGGTTATTGCGTAATGCCTAAGGCTATGCGTGGTCAGCCTATGGAGGTGCCTTACGCTCCTGTTAGGGTTGGTTTCGTCTGAGGTATCGTATACCTCGTCCAACTCCGCCAGTCGCACATAGTGCCTGAACCTGTTGCGCACGTAGTTTTGCTCTAAGAATGGTACCGACCGCTTGGTTCTCAGCTTATCCGCATAGAATAGGTATCCCTGCGCCTTCTCAATCTCAGCCTTGTGCTTCGAGATGAAGGCTATGGTATCCTTGAACAGCGGCATCGGTATCAATAACGAGTCCATTACCCGAGCCTTCTCGGTCTTCAATGTAAGTTCCCTAGTTTCTAGGTCTATTGAGTTTATGTTTACCCTGACTGCCTCGCCTATTCTAAGCCCAAGCTGCGCCTGATAGATGAATAGGAGGCGGAACTTGTCAGAGTCTATAACGTGAAGGAACCTTTGAAGCTGCATGTCGGAAAACGCCTTTGAGAGCGAGCCATATTTCGGCGTCTTCCTCTTTCCGGCAAACCTCTTGGTTTGGATCTTGTGCAATACTGATTGCAACTGCTGTAACTGGTGCCATGAGACGCTCATTGACACCTGCTTGAGGTTGTCGGAAAACCTATTGAAATCTTCCCTTCTTGAAGATTTCCGTTTCGGATTTCCGAACCCCACTTTGACTTCGTAAATTTGAGATGCAGGGAGAGAGATTTGAACTCTCGCAGCCCTAAGGCACAAGGTCCTAAGCCTTGCGCGATTGACCAGACTCCGCCATCCCTGCAAATATGTTATTATTTCTAATAGAGAAATGCTTTATAGCTTTTTATTCAAATAGAGTTATATTATTAACTGAATATGGGATAGTTATGATTACAACAAAATATGTAAGAGAACATATAGATATTATAAAAGAATCTTTAAAAAAAAGGCAGAGCCAATATCCTATAGACGAACTATTATCCTTGGATTTGGATTATAGAAAAATGCAAACGGAATTGCAGGAATTGCAGGCCAAAAGAAATAAGGCAAGTTTAGATATTTCAGTGATGAAAAAGACTGGTAAAAATACTGACACTGAAATAATTGCATTAAGAACATTAAAAGATAGAATAGAGAGCATTGAAGCTGAAATGCCAAGTTATAAGATTAGAATTGAGGAATTACTTTGGAATATGCCAAATGTATTGCACGAAACCGTTCCTTTTGGTGTGGATGATTCTGAGAATAAGGTCATTAAAACATATGGAACAAAAAAAGAACCATTAGACAATAGAACACATGAAGAAATATTGTTAAAAAATGGGCTTGTTGATTTGGAGCGTGCCGCAAAGATTGCAGGATCCAGATTTTATTATCTTAAAGGGGATTTAGTACTTTTAGAACAATCGCTCATAAGGTTTGCATTAGATATGCTTGAAAAACGTAATTTTACGATTATCCAACCACCATTTATGCTAAGAAAGGAGTTTTATAAAGGCGCAACAGCATTAGGAGATTTTGAGGATGCGTTATATAAAGTAGAAGACCCTAAGGAATTGGAGTCAAAAAAAGAGTTTGAAAAACTTGGAGATGAACTCTTTATGATATCCACATCTGAACACTCTATGGCTGCGATGTATTCAAACGAACTGCTCGATGTTAAAAACCTCCCCATTAAGCTTGTAGGAGTAAGCCCATGCTTTAGAAGAGAAGCGGGATCCCATGGAAAAGATACTAAAGGTATATTTAGAGTGCATCACTTTTATAAAATAGAACAATTCGTATTTTCAAAAGTTGAGGAATCCTGGAAAATTTTCGATGAATTATTCAAAAATTCTGAGGATATATACCAAAAACTTGAATTGCCATATCAGGTAGTAAATGTGTGCACAGGAGATATAGGTAGTGTGGCAGCTAAAAAATATGATATAGAAGGATATATGCCAAGACAGCAAAAATATAGAGAATTAGTATCTTGTTCAAATTGCACAGATTGGCAGAGTTTAAGGCTTGATATAAAATATGATGAGAAAGGGGAGCGCAAATATGTACATACACTAAATTCAACCGCAATTGCAACAGAAAGGACTATGGTTGCCATAATAGAGAATTATACTGATGAAAAAGGAATTATACATATACCAAAAGTACTCATTCCTTATATGGGTAAAGAAACATTATCAAAAATATAGTAACATATAATACTTTTATAATCTTAATATTACTTGTTTGTGATTATAATGAAACATGATTATCAGACACGAAAGGAACTAAAAAGACTAGCTGAGATGCGAGGCTCTGGAACTGAATTAATAACTGTTTATGTTCCACATGATATGTCTATTGATGCACAAATAGGAAAATTGCGAGATGAATACAACCAATCAGGAAATATAAAATCTAGTTCAACAAGACAGAATGTACAACGAGCAATAGATAAAATAATACAATACTTAAAGACATTTAAAACAATACCTAATAATGGCATTGCAATTTTTTGCGGTAATATATCAAAAGAGCAGGCAAAACCACTTATTGAGCTTTTCTCTGTTGAACCCCCCGAACCATTAAAATCAAACATATATAGATGCGACTCCAGTTTTGTCGTTGAACCTATACAAAAAATGTTCGAAATGATGGATTTGTATTGCCTAGTTATTATGGATGGGAGAGATGCTACAATAGGTGTACTTCGTGGTTCGCATTTTTCTGTTGAAAAAAAACTGCGCTCATTTGCACATGCAAAAGTTAGAAAGGGAGGACAATCAGCTGCAAGATATGAGAGAGCAACATCTGAAAGCATAAATGATTATTATAAATCTGTAAGTGAAGGAGTAAATGAGGTTTATTTTAAATATAATTTTAAAATAAAAGGTCTACTTGTTGGAGGCCCTGGACCTATGAAGGAAAATTTTGTTAAAGCAAAACACCTAAATTACCAAGTAAAGGTTATTGGCATATTTGATACGGGATACGTCGACGAACATATGGGGGTGCATGAACTTTTAGAAAAGGCAAAATATATGCTTAGCGAAGAATCTGCCATGCAAGAACGTAAAATTGTTGAGAGATTTATGATTGAAATAGGGAATAAGGGAAATGCTGTTTACGGTTATGAAAATGTAAAACGCGTTCTTGAAAACAACAGCATTGCGGTTCTTATAATAAGCGAGGATGTTGAATTTTATAGGTCGTTATATAGATGTAGCCTCTGTGGAAAAGAAGTAGAAAAAATAGAGGATGGTACTGCACAATTAGATCTTACCCATGAATGTGGTGGTAAATTAGATTTACAAAAAAAATATGATGGAATTGAAGAATTGCTCAATATCGCAGAAAAAAATAACGTTGATACGATATTTATATCAAGCGATGGGCAGTATGGAAAACAACTATTGATGGGGTTCCATGGTATTGCAGCATTATTAAAATATAAAAGCTGAAAAATTTATCTAAAATAAATGCCAATATAATTATATCATAATTTTAACTCAACGCCTAAGAGTAGATAGGCGTTCAATTTGCCCATTGCTATCTATCTTATATTTTCTATCATGTGTAAATAATATGGGGCCTAAATTAGATCCTGTTATCGCATGATAGAACTCATTGAGTTTATGTATACTGTCTATTGGCTTTAAATTTACATACCATTGTTTATTTAAAGGTGATTTAACAATAAAGCAGGCAGGAATTCCATTTTCAAATTTATACATATAATGTTTGTTTATAGGTTCTGGTTGGTATAATGTTCCAAAATCAAACGTTTCTCCAGATTTTCTTTTATATACTAGAAAACCATTAATTTTTTCTATATCAGATGTAGAAACTATATGCATCGGTATATTCAATGCTCTAAAAAATTTCTGCATTTTAAGACCATTTATAGGCAATGAAGTTTCAAAATCCGTTCCGCTAAATTGATAGAAAAATGGAGTAACGCCAACAGGACCCCTCTGTGCTATGAATGGATTATCTTGAGAACCATCACGCACTCTCGAGGGATTAGTATTGTGTATAAGATAAAAACTTACTCCATTTATTATCTTTGTTGGAACATTTGAGTTATTAAATAATACTGGATTGTTATTATCAATCTTTTTATTTAGCACTGCAGCTTCTTGTTTTGACATTACATTTGGATAACCAGGTAAATTGTATGATATTACGCACTTCTTAGATTCCACATATATTGCATGTTTTCCATATACAATTTTTCCATGTATAGACTTTGCCTCCTCTTCGATAGATTTTAATAAAACACCAGAAAGCGTTCCAGAAATTTGAGAGGTATAATAAGAGTATGGATTTGGCTTTCCACTATATATTAGATCTAAGAATTTATTCTTTTTTATAATATCTTTGAATTTTAAATATTCCTTTTCGGATTTTGCTAATGGGGTTATTATATTATTTAGATTATAATGACCGGGTTTTATAAATTCAAAAGATAAATATGGATGACCTATAGTACCATCCTGATAAAGTAATGAACGTATTTTCCAAAGATTATTGAAAAGAAGCGATTGATTGTATATGAAACTATAACCACCCACTTTTATACAATAAAAAATTTTATTTATATTTGATTCGGGCTTTTTAAGCCTCAATTCTTTACTTGGATAAATTTCTTTATATATATTTCTAAGCTCTTTTTTTGATTTTATTATGCTTGGATATTCTATATGTGCACCTCCATACATCATAATATCATTAAATGAATAATATCCTGCACCGTAGTAACGCGGAGAGTTTTTTGTTATAACAAATGGCGATTCCTTCGTACCATCGCCCATCGAAGGCGTATAATTTCTAACATATATTAAATTAATACCGCGATATATGCAGTACATGTTTTTCTTTGGAAAATTTTGAATCTCTATTAATGGATGGTATACTTCACGCGAAAACCGCATATTTGTTATATGACCAAAAAAATCAAACGGTATTGTATACTCACGCGTATAGCAATTTTTTGGTAGATATTGAATAAATCTATAATGATGCAGATAATCATTTGAATGTATACACGCATTTATAAATTCCGAATTGTTCATGCCGTAAAACATTGGAGAGTTTTTTGTAAAATTATATATTGCATTAAGATCCCGTATAAAATGCCGATATGTGCACTTTGTTGGCGTTTCTATCCAAAAAACTTTTTCTGCTAATGGGGAATTATTTCCAAATGCCTGCGCCACACCTGATAGATCTATTGCTATTTGAAATGCATAATAGCCTAAGCCATCATAGGATCCTATTGCACCTCGTCCATTATATGAGAATAATATAGGACCATCCCTATATAATGATTTTATATTAGATAGCATATTTGAATTTATAACATATACTTCCTGTGGGTTATTTACGTTATTTATTGCAACACGAAGCGGTGAAAATTTAATATAAGGCGCATTTTTCGTTCCGTTACCATTTTCATTTTTAGGTGCATTAATAGAGTTAAATTTCTCACCGTTAACATATATAGCATTGCCAGACTTATGTATATATTTTATTGACATAGGTTCGATATAATCATTCGCATTATTTTGAAATGCAAACATATTCTGTGTATTTGCCCCAATTAAAACAGCTGTGCTTACGGCAATAGTGATAATAAGAGCCCTTGCTCTACGTATTAGATTATTATTTGCATTGATTGCTAATGTATTATTAATTTCATCCTGTTTTATGCTATTTTTTATAACCATTTAGTACACCATAAATGCCACTGCAAAAATATTATTTATAAATAATTAAAATATATGTAATCACATTTGACAATAAACGTAAATATGTGTTATATTTTAATACGCTCCAAATATTATTGTATATTAATTAGTTATACAAATGATAAATTGACTTCATGCTGGCGTATTTATCGGACCAATCGATGAACTTATACTTCCAGGAGGTATAAATGCCCTTGTATCAACCCAATTGGCATGCATTACACCACCAGTTTGATTATTGAATATACCTATTGCTTCACTGCCAACAGGGTACTGATAATTGTACTTGCGCATCTGCGTTTGCAATCCATAATCATAACTAAAGTACATCGTACCATTAGATGCATTAATGTTTGAAAATCCTACACTATAGATATTTTGACCTAATGGCGCAAGAGTTG
>JAJZDT010000089.1 GCA_021851535.1 Microcaldota archaeon
ACCTTACATCAAAAAAAGAGATCGAATCTAGAGTGGGAATGGAGGAATTTATTAATAAATGCGAATCTTTTGTAACCAGGTATATTGGCAGGATGGATGCGGATTATGCGCTTTACGGAGTATCACTTAATTTCAAAGATCCCTACCTTCCTTTTAAGAACGAGTATATGCAAACTGCATGGGGAGTATTTAAGAAAATCAGTGATAAAGGGCTGTTATACCAGGGCACAAAGACGTTGGTTTACTGTCCTCACTGTGAAACACCCCTGTCGCAAGGCAGCATGGAAGTAGAATATAAAGATGAGGATGACCCTTCTGTATATATACTGTTTAAAGTAGAGACTAAAAATTCTAAAAATACTTTAAAATTATCAGACAATGCCTATCTTCTTATCTGGACTACGACCCCGTGGACAATTCCCTCTAATATGGCAATTGCGGCAAATCCGGATGAATTGTACGTAGAAGCTAAAATTGCGGGAAAAAATATGATACTTGCAAAGAAGCGATTAGACTCCATATCTGTTATATTAAACGAAAATGTGATCATACTTCATGAATTTTATGGGTCGCAATTAAACGATTTAAAATACATAAGTCCTATAGAAGATAATGTACCAATTCAAAAAGAGTTCAGGAGATACCACAAAGTTATCATGTCCAAAGAGATTGTGGGCATGTCTGAAGGCAGTGGTCTTGTGCATATTGCGCCAGGTAATGGAATTGATGATTATCATCTAGGATTAAAAAATCATATCCCTATTTTCTCTCCTATTAATCCTGATGCGACATATAGCGAGGAGGGCGGTGCGTATAGCGGTATAAAAATACCTATCGATGCCAATAAGCGCCTTATCGATGATCTCACAAAATCCGGTGCATTGATCAATAGAGGGTCAATACGCCATAGCTACCCCCATTGCTGGAGGTGCTCAAGCAAACTTATTTTTCTTGCAACCAAACAATGGTTCTTAAACGTGCAGAAAGTAAAAAAACAATTACTTAAAATGAACCAGAAGATTAATTGGTGTCCAAGTGAAGTTAAGAAATGGCAAGATGATATACTCTCTAACTCCCCCGATTGGTGCATATCAAGGCAGAGATATTGGGGAATACCTATGCCGATCTGGGAGTGTAAATCCTGTAATGAGATAACAATTATAGCATCTATTGCGGAACTCGAAAGATTTGCAAAAAATAAAGAATATGTAAATAGTCTAAAAAATTATCACAGGCCTTACATAGATAAAGTTATCTTAGTCTGTCCAAAATGTGCAGGAGAACAGCATCGTATTAAAGATATATTTGACGTTTGGTTTGATTCGAGCATCGCATTTAGGGCAAGCTTATCTGACGAAGAATTTTCAGATTTTACTAGTACAGATCTTGTTGTTGAATATGTGGAACAAATTCGCGGATGGTTCCAATACATGTTAAAAATAGGAATAATGGCGTATGGTAAAAATCCATTCAAAAATATAATTGTTCATGGGATAATGGCAGGAAATGATGGACGTAAAATGTCAAAAAGCTTTGGAAACTATAAGCCTCTCTCGGAGTTATCTAATTATGCAAGCCCAGACGCGTTTAGATTATGGAGTTTAAAACATGAACAGATACAAAACAGGGATCTGGATGAGCAGTCTGTACGTGATCAGGAGAAACCCATAACTATATTAGAGAACATATCGAATCTTTTAATCGATTTTGCAGGTGCATACAATTATACTCCTTCAATGCAGTTAAATCCAAAATTAAATGGAATGGAAGAAATTGATATTTGGCTTATATCAAAAATAGAAAGTCTTGTGCAGTTAGTTACAAATAGTATGGATATGTATAAGGTATATGAAGCGGCATTAGCTATAGAACGTTTTATCATAGAAGATTTTAGCAGATTTTATATAAAATCAGCGAAAAAACGCATAAAAGAGGAGAACGGATCAGATAAAATATTAAGCCTCATTGATTATGTGTTATACCGACTTATCGTATTAATTTCACCAATAACCCCCTTTGTTTCTGAGCGTATATACCATCAATTGTATGCATGCCCAGAGTATGAGAGTATATTCCTTCTCAATTGGCCAAAAATAAAAACTAAGCGTATTAATAAGCAGCTAGAAATAGACATTGCCTTATCACAGGAGGTCATAAGCACAATATTAAATGCAAGAGAACGAATGAATTTAAGCTTAAAACAACCCTTAAAATATGCGAAAATATCTGTATATGGCGCAGATAAGGCAGCCGCGCTTATCAGGCATTCACAGATGTTAAAAGATTATACAAACATAAAGGAAATAGAAGTTATCGAAGAGCAAAGTGCACAAAAAGAGATCAAGCCTGTATTTACTAAATTAGGTCCATCTTTCAAGTCGGATGCCCAAGCTATAGCGCAGGAGCTTAAAATAGCAGATGCAAACCTTCTGCTCACTGAAATAGAAAAACAGGGATATTATACATTACAAACTTCAAAAGGACCAGTTAGAATATTTAAAGAACACTTTGATCTTGTTCAAAAAAGCCCTGATGCTAAAAGTTTTGGGTTTAGTTTTGGCTATATTTATATAGATATTCAAATATCTGATGAGTTAAAAGACGAGTACTTAGAACGTGAATTTGTACGCGGCATACAGGTAATACGCAAAACACTTGGATTAAAACAGAGTAGTACTATACAAGTCAACATAAAAGAATCCGAACAGTATATAACTCAATTAATACTTAAAAAGAAAGCACAAATTTCAAATGCGATTAAATCTAGGGATATTCTAATATCCAATAAAGATGCGTCAGGCGAATGGCATGAACTTGAAGTTGGAGATGTTAAAATCTTAGTTCTTGTAACAGCGCTTGTATAAATGTGTATGCGATATGTTGCGCTAATTATTATTTCTTTTTTTGTATGTGTTTGTATGTCGAATACATCCGAGATATACTCTGGAATAGATTCTTATAAACAAATCGAGCGCTTATTTAAGAAAAGTAAAAATATCTCAATAATTTCACCTTATATAAGCCAATCTTACGCACAAATACTGCTGAGATATTCTGCTAATAAAAATATACGTTTAATAACATCAAATGCGCAAACAAATGCACAAGCGCTTAAATTTCTTTTAGCACCAAAATTAGGCGTCATGAAAACTGGAATATTTGTACTCTTATTAACAATTATAAGTTTTTTAATAAATTTTATATTAATAGGAATACTATTGGGTATATTTTCGGTTATGTTTATTTTTTTAGGGTATATGAGACTAAAAACAAAAAACGTAGGCGTAAAAATTCCTAAAGGAAAATTTATTCATGAAAAGGTATATATCGGAGATGACTACGCAATAACCACAAGTGCAAATCTTACCTATTCAGGTATGCATAAAAATATAGAAAATATGGTAATAATAAGAGATAACATACAATTAGAACAGTTATCAAGACATTTTAATGATTTGTGGTATGCAGGATAATACATAAATACGTTTAATGTAGCTAATATAATTAATATATATGCGAGTGGTACTAAATGGGTTATGAAAAGAGTGCAAAAAAAGGTCAAGCATCTGTCGAATATCTTACTCTTTATGGACTTGCAATTGTATTAGTTATTGTTGCTGTTGCTGCAATGTATCTTATGGGTATTATATCCTTAGGCAGCAGACCCCAAGCATGTAGTTTTAATCTTGGAATATCCTGTGATTATTTTAACACAGGAAATTATGCAAATAATACCTATTCAACAGTGTTGTTACTCGCAAATACTCAACCTTACTCCATCTCAAATCCTGAAATAATAATTAATTCTGGCGGTACAAATACAAGCAGCTATATTTGTGATAATGGAATAATACCCCCAGGTAGCTCATTTCTATGTCAAATTAATACTCCCTCAATATCAGGCGTATCGTATGCACACGAGACTATTTACTTATCTGTAGGAGACTGCTCGTTATTGATATCTTATATTAAGAATGGCACATGTGAGAATCCGCCTAAAACTACCTACATCGGTAGTGTCTTTAGTAATGTCGTTAAATTACCAAAAATTGCCTTATTTGTAGTGCTTCTCGTGAATTCAAGTTCAGTTCCAGCAAATAATACTATTGACGGCGTAAAAGCTGTCGTCTATGCGTATGGGCGAGCAATAAAAAATATACCCGTTAATTTTAGTATAAATAATACGCAGGCAAATTTACATTCAAGTACTATCGTTAGTGATCTAAATGGATCTGCGATAACTTATCTATCCAGTAATAAATCAACTATGGTGGTGTTAACCGCAAGTTACGAGTGGGCAAGTGCAAATACTCTAATAACATTCTTCCCCTCATATACACTGCAATTTGTTCCTTACATACCACAAATGTCGCTTGCATATACTTTATCAGTCCTTAAAAATGCCCAGATAACCATAAATGGGAAAAATTATCCTATGGATAATGTTAGTTTATACAAAATAAGAATAAATAATACAAATCCAGGGCTTTATACTATAACACCTAGTGCGATAAATTTGAGCAATTACACTACGCTTACATTTCATAACGTGTCTGGC
>JAJZDT010000082.1 GCA_021851535.1 Microcaldota archaeon
CTCTCAAACGAACACCATACTTGTACTTAAATATAAAAGTATAAAAATATTAAGCCTTATCTATACAATGTTTATAAAGGTATTTATTATGCGATCTGTTAAATTGAGCTGCGAGCCCATTATACGTGATGAAATCCCATCGATACGCTATGCCATCGCGCATATACTAAGTGAAAAATATAAGTTAAATCAGGATAGTATCTCAGAATTGTTGGGTTTGACGCAGGCTGCAGTAAACAAATATTTAAACGATAGATGTTCAAAGAGAATAATCTCTCATGGTATATCATTAAAGAGAAATAGTAGTATAATAGAGATAGCATCCATATCATATAAAAATAAGAATACTACAGAACTTAATCGGATGATAGATATGTTTGCATCCAGCGATAAGGTGCATTAGCGACTTATTTATTATATTTTAACATGTCGCTTCCAGCATTTTCTATTTGTATACGTGCAACATCCTGTTTTTTTCTAAAGCCTGGAAGTATTGCCTCTGCAAAGCGTATGCTTCTTGTAGAATCGTAAATATACTCCATGAATTCGAAGTATCTTTTTGCGTCGTCAATACGATTTTTTCTCAATGCGTTTAATAATTCACGTTTCAATTCCCCAACAACATCCATAAGTCCAAGTATATAAGATTCATAATCTATGCCTATCTCATCTGGAGTTGAAATATGTCCATTCATTTTTATGTCATAAAATATACGTGCTTCAGCCATCTCCTGATACGCCTGAATTATAATATATCTAAAACGTTCCTCAAATACTTTTAGTTTTTTATGTAAAATTTCAATGTTTTTTGAGATTAATTCTATACCATTGCTGTTGTCATTATGTATATATGTTATCATTTTTGCAGCATTTCTTATCATCTCCCTAGATAACTCATGCGCCTCATCAAAATTTTTCTGTAATACTTCAAATTCATTTTCTATTTTTTCTATTTGAGTGTCTATTTTTTCCATTATATAACACCTACGCTTCTTCCATTCCAGAAAATATATTGTTGCGCGTATCCTGCATACTTACCCCATCTATCATTTGCAAAATCCGCAATTTTCTCTATTTTCTGCTCCTTTTTAAAATATACGCGCTCCATAACACGTTTAACCCATCTATCTATGGGAAATGCTTCGGTCTTTCCATAGCCCATAAGAGCAATGCAATCCGCAACCTTTTCTCCTACGCCATGTATGCTCATAAGTGCATCTTTAACTTTATAATAATTTTTTCCATTTAACGAGTAAAGATCCAAGTTTTCTGTGCATGTCTTCGCTGCGCTCTTTAGGTATTTTCCACGAAATCCTGGGCCGCATGACATAATATCTGCATCATTCGCATTGGCTATAGATTCTATTGTAGGAAAATTATGACCCACTACTAAATTATGTTCATCATAAATGGGTTCTCCAAAGCGCTCCATTAATTTTTTTGTTATTAACCTAATACGCTTTACGTTATTGAATTGGGAAATTATAAAAATGATTGTAGTCTCCCAAGGGTCATTCATTGTAACGCGCATGCCAAAATACTTTTTTATAGATTCTGACATAAATTTATCCGTATCTATTTTTGAGTATATATAATTCATCCTATCTTGTAATCTGAAACGCTTTTTGACCTCCTGCAACGCATATATAGTATTTGAGCCTATTGCGGATATGCTGCCCTCATCAATGCCGCCCGAATGTTTTAACTCTAAAATTCTGCCATTTGAAGGATATTTTATCATATTCTCTCTTATATAATAATCAGCATAGAATGTCAATGGCTGCGCACTCTCAAATGTGTGCTGCATGTTGAAAATCTTTATGGGTATTAGGTTAGTTTCAAGCAACCTACTATTTATTGCCATCTAATAACCAAATTTCACCATTTTTGATATATATTCTTGTATATTTGATATTTTGATACGCTCCTGTTTTTTACTGTCCCGCTCGCGTATTGTGACTGTATTATATTCACTGGAATTGCTATCAACAGTGTTAAAGTCAATTGTAATGCAAAAAGGCGTTCCAATTTCATCCATACGCGCATATCTGCGTCCAATAGAACCACCTTCATCAAAATATACGTTGAAAATTTTTCGTGAATTTTCATATATACTGCGTGCAGCTTTTACTATATTATCATCTTTTTGCAATGGTAGTATTGCAAATGCGTATGGAGCAAGGAATGGTTTGATTTTTAATATGCTTCTATCCTCCTCGTTGACTAATGATTGATCTACTAGCATCCATAGATTTCTATCAAGGCCAAAACTTAGTTCCAATACATTGGGCATTACTCTTTTACCATTAATATTTACTGATAGATCCATATTGGCTCCTTTGGAGTGTGAAGTCAAATCATAATCGCTTCTATAATGCAATCCGCCAACCTCTTTAAATCCATTCCAACTATCAACGTTTATCTCTATGTCCATATGCACTTTGTTGTAGAATGCTTTATCCTCGCCGCCTTTCTCTAGAAAGCGCATTCTATCATTTTTTATACCTAAAACTTCCTTATAAAAGTAATCTATAAGGCCCATATGGTATGCATAAAATCTTGGTATATTAAATGATGTTACAAGCTCATTCCCTGATACTACTCGGTCTTTTTTATCTGTATATAAAACCACATTTAGTTTTCTTTCTAGTAAATTTTCGTTATCTGTAGGGTTAAATATATCTGGGTCAAAAAATATCTGCAGTTCCGCTTGGGTTAATTCTCTCATTCTATATAATCCCTGTCTTGGTGATATCTCATTTCTATATGCCCTGCCTATTATAGCAAGCCCTATTGGTAGGCGCTTTCTTAATAAGTTAAACTCTCTAAAAAAATTAAGATATACCGATTGGGCGGTCTCAGGTCTTAAATATCCAAGTTCCCCTTTTTCTGGACCTAAAGAAACGCCTATCATCATATTGAATGCTTTGGGTTCCATAAGTTTAGATGAACATTTTGGACATAATACGTTATTCTTCTTTATGACTTCACCTAATTCAGATGCGCTTGCGCCTTCCGCTACAGTTATTTTTAAATCATTAAGTAAAACATCTGCTCTATAGTAGCTTTTGCATTTTGTGCAGCCTACAATAACATCATTAAAGCGCGCTGCATGTCCTGATGCCACAAGTGGTTTTTCAGGCAGTATATTTGATCCCTCTATAGGATAATAATTCTCATTTCTATATACGAAAAAATTAAGCCATGCATCCTCAAACTTTCTGCGCATTAAGGCTCCTAAATGCCCATAATCAAATATGCCTGATGTGCCTCCATATATCTCTGCTGCAGGCCAGAAAAATCCAGTTCTTTTTACAAATCCTAAAAGCTCCTCCATATCCATAGAAATCTAACTCAAAAATAATATTTATAAGATACTTCAATTTAAATTCAAAGTTTTATAACCTTTCCACAGAATCGTTTTATTCATTTACCAAGGGACATCCTTTAATTTTAATTTATTAGCCCCAATATTTGTAAGGGGGTGCATGATGCCTGTTAAAATTATTATAAATATTATACCTAAAAGCTGCGGATAATTGCCAAATGGCAATGCAAATATTAATGCAAAAAGAAGAAAGCCGTATTGGTCCATTATTGGGAAACTTTTTCCTGATTTCATACCAATTCTTCTTTTTATAAAGCTGCCAAATAAATCTCCAACGTTTGCACCTATTGTGAGCAATATTGCAATAAAGAGCATGTAATGAAAAAATGGATATTCTATTAATCCTATTATTATGCCTGCAATGATACTTGATATGGTGCCGCGTATGGTTTTATGGTCGCCAAAAATGCGCTTTCCAAAAAGTTTTTTCTTTAAATCAAGCGGATATCCTCCACCGAAAAGTATTGGCGCTCCATTAGCTGCATATGCTGGAAATATATAAATTATAGGGTATAAAAAGATCTGGTATAAAAAACCAAAAGACAAGAAATCACTATTCAGTTATTTACCTCAAGTTTTCTTATCTCTACCTTGCTTAATTGTGCAATATGTTTTAGTTTGTTCTGTATTTCAGATTGTAATGCTCCAGATATGACCGCTTCTACTATCGCATCTGCACTATTCTCTTTTGAATATGCTTCTATGAATTGGTTCATTTCCTTTCTCATTCCTATTAATCTGCTATGTGTCTCACGTTTTGTAGTTATGACAATAGGCTTTATTGTTATGCTTACATTGTCCTTTGTTTTAACATCAACTACTGACGTTGATATGCTTCTATACTTTCTTACCATAGACCTTACATAGCTAAAAAGTATCTCCATTCGTACAAGCTTTGTTTTGGCCTTATCACCGTCAACTTCTGTAATCTTAAAGAATAGATTTGTATACGTGTTCTGTGGATTTTGCGTTACTACATCAAGGCT
The DNA here is from genome assembly GCA_021851535.1 of Microcaldota archaeon. Next base: position 4,375 of record JAJZDT010000082.1, read on the forward strand.
TACTTTCATATTCCTATTAAGTACGCTTGCCTCATCATTTCCAGGAATCTCACCTATGATCGTATCTTTAAAGACCGCTGGTGCATAGACTGAGAACCATCTCTTAAGCTTCCATTTGTCTACTCCTTTTTGAAATGCCATAATAACACACTCTACCTATTCTTTAAGATTAC
>JAJZDT010000144.1 GCA_021851535.1 Microcaldota archaeon
TCATCATCACTCCAATTTATTCTGCTTTTAGTAAGGCATAACTCATTTATTGCATCCTCTATATTTTTTTTATTGATCTTAAAGCCTGTTAGCACTTCGGATAATGCAATCGCTCCATTCTCCGATCGTGACATTACACGCATATGTTTTTTGATTATGCCAGATAACCATTCAATTAATTCATTCATTACCATATTATAGTCATTGAAGGGATCAGAATCAACTGCTGCATTGCCGTTCATGTCCGTTTTTCCACTTGCATCAACTACGATTATATACGCATCTGATGATGATAAATCATTAAGAAACTGATTGCCCATTCCCTTTCCCAAATGCGCATTCTCAACAAGTCCTGCGACATCTATTATGTTTATAGGTATTTTTCTAATGCCATTATTACATAATGAGTTTCGCGCTTTGCACTTTACCCCAAGCTCAATTTCTGGGCATTTATGTGTAACATACCCAATGCCCCTATTCGGATCTATTGTGGTGAATGGATAATCTGCAATATCTACCTTATTTGAGGTTATGGCTGAGAAGAGTGTGCTCTTACCCTTATTTGGCGCTCCTATTATTCCTATTAACATATTATCCTACCTTATCTACTTGAAAAGATGTACCCTTATGATGCGCTTGCCCTCTATCTCCCGTAAGAAATAGTAGATGACGAGCAGCGATATTATCATTATAACGCCAAATGTTGTGGCCTCTTGTGGCATGCCTGCAATAAATGCAAGTAGCATAATAATCGCAACTATCGGAAGATATGGGTATAGCGGTGTTTTAAAGCTACTATTAACCTTATTTCTTCTAAAATGTATTATTGCAAAGCTACCAATTAAATAGGAGAACATTAAACCAAAATTGCTTATTGCTGCAATAATATAGATATTTCCTGAAAAAAGCATTACAACGCCTATAACTCCAGATAAAATGACCCCATTTATTGCAACATCGCTCTTTTTATTATATTTTCGTAGCACTTTGGGCAGAAGTTTATCTGCGCTTATTTGATATACTGTTCTAGAGGCGCTTAGTATCATTGCAATTGTTGCTGATATGGTTGCAATAAGCGCTCCCACACTAACTACTATAAAAAGCCATGATGGCGCTTTAATGTATTGCAATGCAAATGATAATGGGTCTGCGCTTATGGTATATTTTGATGCAGGTACCATTATTATTAGCGCAACTATTACGAGGACGTAAAAGAACATGCTTATTATTATGGAATACATTATGGCCTTTGCTGCGCCATTTGCCCCGCCTTTAACTCTTGATGTGAATGTGGATATTGTTTGAAAACCAGAGTATGCAAAAAATACGGCAATGCTTGCAGCAAATATATCCCCTATATTATTTTTTGATTGTATAATAGAAAAATTTGTTACACTAAAGTTCCCGGAACTTAAGGCAAATACTATCGCCGCAATTATAAAGATTGCAAGTATTCCAAGTTTTATTATCACTAGTCCAAAGTCTGCAGCAATCGCTTTTTTTATGCCTACTATATTCAAGATCGAGAGTATGAATATAAGCAATATGGCTGTAGGTATGATAAATGCATTACTTATTCCAAAAAGGCTTGTGAAGTATGAACCAAATCCGAGTGTTATTGCTGATATGCTTGTTGCTAGGCTAAAATATCTTAATATGCCTGTTATAAATCCAAGTTCGCTTCCAAATGCCTTATATACGTATGAATATACTCCGCCCTTTACATTCGGAGCAATGGATCCAAGTTCTCCAAGTTCAAATCCTATTATTATTGCAAGTATACCAACAAGAATAAATGCAATAAGTGCGTCGGGTCCTGCTAGCGCAATTGCTGTACCACTAAGCACAAATATGCCCGCACCTATTATCGCGCCAAGTCCAACAGCTGTCGCCGCAGCAACGCTGATTTTACTATCCATATACCTATATATTGAGAAAAAAGTTTAATAAAGCAGGTACTTTTAAAGTAAAATCTAATCGTTGCATCGTCATGTATAACTCTTATTATATTTTTTTGATAATCCTTTTGATAATTTTATACTTAAATATATACTAAGGTAAAATACTCTAAAACATAGAGTTCCGCTAAATACTACTAATGCAAACATTTAAAAAGAATCACAGTGCTTTAAAAATTGGCGACCTGTATGAGTAATGTAAGAGATCTTTCTGAAATAAATGATATTGTTGGGCGGTGCATAGATTTAAGTTATAATCAGCTTGAGGGCTGCTGTTTTGCTATAGAATCAACACACCCACAAAAGAAATATTTCAAGCAATCAAATCAGCAGATATATTCAAGGAATAATAAAAAATTATCTATTTTTAATAAAAAGGATTTAAGCATAATACGCAGGCTTGCTGGTCTTGATGGTGCAATGATATTAAATAATAAGGGCGAATTGACGCAGGTTGGTGCCACGCTTATACATTCAAGGAACTTTATAAATCACGGGAAGAGGCATGCATTTGCGTTAGGAACAACAAAGGTCGTTAATGATGTTGTATGCATACTTGCAAGTGAGGAGGACCGAAAGATACGCACATTTAGAAATGGTGTTTGCGTAGCGGAGATAGATGGACTGACAAAAATGCCAATAAACACAAAAAGAAGAGTTACAGAGCTGCTTACCTCTAGAACTACAGGTCTTATAGTTGCAAGTGGCATTGCCGCAAGCATATTAACACTAAATTTAATACCGGCAATAGTTACAATCAGTGGCGCTCAAATAATAACGTATGCGGGATTTGATAGAATAAAGGAGCTATTTAACAAAAATGCTGCAAAATAATTCTGTATTTTTTTGCAATACCCATTCTAATACGCAGATATTAAATGCGATTATCACCTATCAACATCAGGTCTAAATGGTCTATAAAAGAAAGGGCGTTGCCAATAAATATATGGTCTATATGGGATGGTATAATATGGCTGCTGATAGGGCATGTATAATTCAGGGCTTCCATACGGTTCATAGCTTGTAGTATAATATCCAGAGCAACCCGCAATTGGAAGTGTGAGCGCGCCAATTATTATTGTATTTCGTAGTAATTTTTTAAATGAGTCTTTTCTATGTTCACTATTTTGAATGCAATTTAAATTCTGATTTAATTTGGCAGATTTTTCCATGATAATCAAATATCATTTAATTTTAGCATATTTATAATATACTAATGTGTTTGACATATAACGAATAGATTAAAAATAAAGCAGAACATCAGATTATGATAATAAATTTTACTATAGTATGTTGCCTAATAATAATTAACGCGTTATATGCATAGGTTATATCTCTTTAAAAACGTATGCTGCGAGCGTTATCGCGCCATTTTCACTGCTGCTATTATATCCAGAATAAATCGTTGCGTTGTAATTTCCTATGCCTTGATTTGGACAGATCGCTGCAAATACCCCATCAAATGTCTGCTTACTCTCAATTATTGGGCGGCAGCTATTTGGCATTATCTCATGATGTAAAAGGCCATAATATCCGCTTGCTGCAACTATTACAACAAAAGAATTATTTTCTGAGGTGCTATATTTTATTGTAGCAGAATTAACACCATACGTATTATTTGTGTGGTATGTATACTCTGTATAATTTGATGGTCCAATACCGATTGCCGCAATACTTATGCTGCTATTGCTATAGCCTATAATACTCTTTGTATGCACGCTGCAGGTATTGGAACTTTGCATATATATCTCAGAATCACTTACATTGTTATAACGCCCTGTTACGTTGCTATATATCTTTTTATTGTTATTTATTATCGGCCCATAACTAACGCCAACCAAACATATATAATTTTGATAACCAAGCGGCGCTGATACTGTTGCATTATCATTATATAATGAGGTATACTCAAAACCAACATTAGGATTCTGCACAGCTTTTTGTATTACACCTGATGTGAGCTTTTGTACTTTATAACCACCGCTTCTGCTATCAGAATAATTCATCCATATCGTTCCGTTGAAGACCCCTCCAACCTGCATTATCGGACTGCTGTTGCTTGTGAAGCATGGCAATGTTAAATTTATCAACTGATCGCTTGGCAATTTTATATAATTAGAGCTGCCATTGTTAAATATGGGTATGCCATTTACAAAAGTACTTCCATTCGAATCATATCCGGGAACCATATACCTGTTTCCATATTCTGGATACCCATTTGTATTCTGCTTGCTAGCGCATGAGAAATCGCTTATATAAATCGCATGTCCACTGCTCTGACCAATAGTTGCGCTAAGATAGCCGCTTGTAGAGATTGATGCACCCTGGCAGATAAATCCTACATTTGCATTGCACTCTGTTGTTGCTAAAAATCCATCAAAGAACCCTCCAAAATAGAGTGCAACTATTACGATAACGCCAAGTATAACGACCCAGTCATACATTGTAAGATATGTAAATATATAGCTGATGCTTGACTCCGATTTATACCTTTTTCTCTGCATACAATCAAATCCGTTATTTAGGTAT
>JAJZDT010000083.1 GCA_021851535.1 Microcaldota archaeon
GAGAAGAAATAATGTTTACTTCAAATAACACTCAAAAAGAGGAGTACAAAAAAGCACTTGAACTTGGAGCTATAATAAATCTTGATGATATTACACACATTAAATTTCTTGAAGAAAACGCATATCTTCCTTCTTTTATATGTTTTAGGTATAATCCAGGGCCACTAAGAAAAACAAATGATGGAAATGTTATAGGTAGCCCCGAAAGCGCAAAATATGGGCTCACAAAAGAGCAGCTTTTTGAAGCATATAATATAGTAAAAAATAAGGGCGTTAAAAGATTTGGGCTTCATACTATGGTAGCTTCAAATGAGCTTAACCCTAACGCATTTATAGAGACGGCCAATATGCTTCTGGATTTAACATTAGAAATACATAAAAAATTAGGAATAAAAATTGAATTTATAAATTTAGGTGGGGGTATAGGAATACCATATAAGCCCGAACAACATCCAGTAGATTTAAAAATTGTGTCTGAAAGAGTTAAACAAATCTATAAAGAAAAAATTCAGGACAAGACTACTACTCCTTTAAAAATATTTATGGAAAATGGAAGAATGATTACTGGACCTTTTGGGTATCTTATAACTACAGTTATCCATGAAAAACACATTTATAAAGAGTATATAGGAGTTGATGCGAACATGGCGAATCTTATGCGCCCTGGAATGTATGGCGCATACCACCACATAACAGTTCTTGGAAAGGAAAACGTACCAAATGAATTTAAATATGATATAGTTGGATCTTTATGTGAAAATAATGATAAATTTGCTATAGACCGTATGTTACCAAAAATAGAAATTGGTGATATTCTTGCGATACACAATACAGGAGCACATGGTTATGCAATGGGATTTAATTATAATGGAAAGTTAAGAAGCGCAGAGTTGTTGAAAAAATTAGATGGAAATATTAAATTAATACGAAGAGCTGAAACCATTAAAGATTATTTTGAAACATTTAACTTTGAAGGTTCAGATTATAAAAATTTAGCTTGAAATAATTAGAATATAGAATAATTAAGTACATGAATTAATAATAATTTATTAGTATACAGAAATTAAACGTATTATGGTAGTATCTCAAATTTCAATTCTATATAAAGCATTAAAATCCGAACATATAAAAACTTGAAAAACAAAACATAACAGACGTATTAACTTTTGGTGTATGTATGGATTTTAAGCTTATATCCCCTTATAAAATATCACCAGGCCAATCAACAGCAGTAAAGGAAATTATTTCCGGTTTCAAAAAATCCCAAAAACAGACATTACTTGGAATAACTGGCAGTGGAAAGACATTTGTTATGGCAAACCTCATATCAAAATTGCAGCGCCCGACACTTATAATTGCACATAATAAGACACTTGCCGCACAATTATATACCGAACTTAAAGAGATGTTTCCAAGTAACAGAGTTGAATATTTTATATCATACTATGATTATTACCAACCAGAATCGTATATCCCAACAACTGATACGTATATAGAAAAGGATTCTTCGGTAAATGAACAGATTGAAAAGATGAGACTTCATGCAGTCTCGAGCCTTGTTAGCAGAAAAGACACTATAGTAGTTGCAAGTATAAGCTGCATATATGGTATTGGAGATCCTTCAGATTTTAAGGATATGGCAATACAATTAAGAATTGGGGCTGAAATTTTAAGACAAAACTTTCTTAGATCGTTAGTTGATATGCAGTATGAACGAAATGATAAAGTATTAGAGTCTGGAAGATTTAGAGTGCGTGGGGATGTTATTGATATAATACCAGCGTATGAAGACAATATAATACGTATTGAAATTGAGGATAATAAAATAAGTAGCATAAAAGAGATTAATCCACTTACAGGGGGAATAATAGGTAAAATAAATGATATGATGTTATATCCGGCAAGACAGTTTGTAGTTCCGGAAGCGAAACAAAAAAATGCAATTGAAAGTATAAGAGCTGAGATGCAAGAACAGCTATTAAAACTCCCCCCACTTGAAGCTCAAAGACTTGAAAAAAAGGTAAAATATGATTTGGAAATGATAAATGAAATGGGATATTGCAATGGTATTGAGAATTATAGTAGACATTTTGATGGTAGAGAAGTAGGTAAACCACCTTTTGTACTGCTTGATTATTTTCCAAAAGACTTTTTGCTCATAATAGATGAGAGCCACCAAACAATACCACAATCACGAGCTATGTATAATGGAGATTATGCACGAAAGAAAAATTTAGTGGATTTTGGTTTTAGACTACCGAGTGCATTTGACAATAGGCCACTTAAATTTGAGGAGTTTGAAGCCAAAATGAATATGACACTTTTTGTTTCTGCAACACCAGGTGATTATGAACTTAATTTAAGTAATGGCGCAGTGGAACTTATAACGCGTCCAACAGGACTTTTAGACCCAATAGTTGAGGTATTACCAATAGAGGGACAGATGAAGGCAGTAATAAAGATATCAACAGAGACAATAAAGAATAATAATAGGGTTCTGATTACAACACTTACAAAAAGGATGGCAGAGGATTTAACCGATTATCTTGCAAAAGAAGGATTTAGGGTTAGGTATTTGCATAGTGAAATAGAAAGCTTGCAACGAATAGAGCTTATAAGACAATTAAGAGCATGTGAATTTGATATATTGGTTGGAATAAATCTGCTTCGTGAAGGACTTGATATACCAGAGGTTGCTACAATATTTATACTGGACGCAGATAAGGAAGGATTTTTAAGAGATACGAGAAGCTTAATACAAACAATAGGAAGAGCTGCCAGAAATGTAGATGGACATGTTATATTATTTGCTGATAAAATTACTACATCTATAGAAAATGCCATTAATATTACAACAAAAAGAAGGGAGTTACAAATTAAATATAATAATAAATATAATATAAAACCACAGACAATAATTAAGAAGATAGGCGAGAAAAAAAGCACCATAAAAGGCATAGGTCACTTAGGAAGATCAGATATTGAACGTGAAATGGCTTCGATGGATGCACAAATGAAACGCTATGCTGAAGAAATGCAGTTTGAAAAAGCAATAGAAATGCGCGATGCACTATTTGAAATGAAAAAACTTTTGGAGGGTAAAAATGAGGGATAGTATAATAATAAAGGGAGCTAGGGAACATAACCTAAAAAACATAGATGTGGAGTTGCCAAGAGAGAAACTAATAGTAATAACAGGTTTATCCGGATCTGGCAAATCAACTCTCGCTTTTGATACCATTTATGCAGAAGGGCAAAGAAGATATGTTGAAAGCTTATCTGCCTATGCTAGACAATTCTTAGGATTAATGGATAAACCAGATGTTGATAGTATAGAAGGATTGTCTCCAGCAATTAGTATAGAACAGAAAACAACAAATAAAAATCCGCGATCTACTGTCGGAACGGTCACAGAGATATATGATTATTTAAGATTATTATATGCAAGAGTTGGAACACACTACTGCCCAAAATGTAATAGCACTATAAAACCACAGAGTGCTGAAAGAATAGCGGATTTAATAGCTTCCGATATTAACAAAACATTGATTATCCTAGCACCCATAATAAGGGGACAGAAGGGAACTCATGAACAGATAATATCAGATTTGAAAAAACAAGGATTTGCAAAGATTAGAGTTGACCAAAACATATATTCGTCAGATACTATTCAAGATGAAATTAAGCTTACAAGGTATGAAAAACATTGGATAGAAGCTGTTATAGACACAATAAATGTAGGAACTGATGAACATTCTAGAATATATGAATCTGTTGAACAAGCACTACTTACTGGAAAAGGAAGAATGATAGTAATAGCAGCAAAAAAGAATAAAGAAAAGAAAAAGGAAATTGATAGATTTTCAGAAGAAACATCATACAGCACATTTGGTGCATGCCCTAACCATCCTGAAATAGTTTTTGAGAGTTTAGAACCAAGAATGTTTTCTTTTAACAGCCCTTTTGGAGCATGTCCAAAGTGTCATGGACTTGGAGAGATAACAAAAATATCTGAGGAGCTTCTAATACCAGATAAATCAAAATCCATAATGGATGGGGGAATAAAAATATATGGGAAGATGGAACTTGCTTGGAGAGCACAACAGATAACAGTTGTTGGAAAACGATATGGATTTGATATATGGAAACCTCTTAGCTCTTTGGATAAAAAACAGATGACTGTTTTACTCTATGGAGATATGGAGCCTCAAAAAGAGGGTTCAGAAAATAGATGGAAGCATGTAAACCAGCAAGGTAAGTTTGAAGGTGTAATACCACAGACAATGAGATTATATCGTGATACTAAAAGCGAATGGAGAAAGGATGAAATAGAAAAGTTTATGAAATCAGAGAGATGTAAGGAATGTTTGGGAAAG
>JAJZDT010000031.1 GCA_021851535.1 Microcaldota archaeon
TTAATGCCAGCATCTAATATAAAGATAATGGGATTTTTAGATTTCTTTACAAGTTCACTTATTGCAGCTGGTGCTCCACTATCAAAACGCGCCACAAGATCATCGATCTCATCTAGTATTATCAAATTTCTCTTTCCGAATATGCTCTTCGTATTAGATGCTGGCATTAATATATTCTTTATAGTATCACTATCACGATAATCGCTAGCATTAAAATTGACAATATTCCAATTATTTTCAATTGCTATTGCTATCGCTGATGCGGTTTTCCCAACTCCAGATGGACCATAAAGTAAAAGAGGCTTCCTATGTTCACCCTTCTCAATAGAAAGTGAAAAAGAGCGCATCGCATTTATCGCATTTCTATTTCCGACTATATCTAATATACTTTTAATTTCAAAAAGACTCTCAAGTCGTATATCATCTGCCATGATAACCATATAACATAATTAAAATTTATAATACGTTGCAATATCTAATACACAAAGTATAAAAAGAAGATTCAACATATCATAGTATATCGGTGCTTTTATGCGCGTATTACAACTTGACGTTGATAGTATATATTATAAAATGATAAAACCTGAAGCAAGCATATATGATAGTATAGAGCGGCAGGAGGAGCACATAAAAAATGCGCTTGTGCTCTTTATGACAATTGAAAAAGATGATACACTTGAAAACGCAAAAAAAATGTTTAATGATTCTTTAAAATTTGCAGAAAAACAAAAAGTTGAGAGTATAGTTTTATACCCATTTGCGCACCTTAGCAGCAATCTTGAAGATTTGGATAAAGCAGCTGCGCTTTATAGTCATATAAAAACATATGCAAAGGAGAATAAACATAATTTAAATATAGTTTCCGCTCCTTTTGGCTGGAATAAACAATTATCAATAAATATAAAAGGACATCCACTCGCAGAGCAGTCACGATGGTATTCAAATAACAATGTAAAAGGGCAGGATAAACAAAAAGAGAAAAAAGAAAAACGAATAGACTTATCAATTGTAAAGAAGTCAGATTGGTCTGGTCTAGGTGAAAATGATCATAGAACAATAGCAGAACGTATGGATCTGTTTAGTTTCCAAGAGATATCGCCAGGAATGGTATATTGGCATAATAATGGGATCATAATTTATCAAGAATTAATAACATTTATAAGAAAACTAATAAGAAAAAATGGGTATATAGAAATATCAACACCTGCGCTTGCTAATATAGCTTTGTGGCATGTGAGTGGACATATAGACCATTATAAAGATGACATGTTTATATTAGGAGAAGATAATGATATTGGTATTAAACCAATGAATTGTCCATCCACAATAATGATATACAAATCAAAGCGATGGAGCTATAGGGATCTCCCATTGCGCATGGCTGACTTTGATAGATTATATAGAAATGAGATAAGTGGTGCATTAACTGGGCTCTTTCGTGTAAGAGAGATAACACAAGATGACGCACATATATTTACCGATGAACAGCACCTAGAATCTGAGATAATGAATCTTTTAAAGCTTACAAAATATTTATATGGAATATTTGAGCTGGAGTATTACGCAAATTTATCAACAATGCCAGATAGCCATCTTGGCGATGAAAAAACCTGGGATGCTGCCACATCATATCTGAAAAATGCATTAGAAAAGAATGGGATTAAATATAATATTAAAGATAAAGACGGCGCATTTTATGGACCTAAAATCGATATACATTTAAGAGACTCGATGAAAAGGGAATGGCAATGCGGCACTATACAACTTGACTATCAATTACCTATACGCTTCAACCTATCTTATACAGGAGAGGATGGACGGGAGCATACGCCTATAATAATACATAGAGTACTTTATGGTTCATTAGAGCGCTTTATAGGTATATTAACAGAGCACTTTAAAGGAAAATTCCCAACATGGATTGCACCAATCCAAGCATCCGTCATATCTATTTCAGAGCAATCTAATGATTATGCACAAATTGTTTACAATAAAATAATGGAAAATGATATACGTGTGCAGCTAGACATCTCAGATAAAACACTTGAATATAAGATAAGGGATGCAAAAATGAATGAGGTTCCATATACTATAGTTGTCGGCCAGAAAGAAAGAGATGGAAATACAATATCAATAAGAGATAGAATGGGAAAGCAGCTTCATAATGTTAAAGTTGATACATTCATAGCGGATATCAAAAAAGAGATAGAATCAAAGCCGAGCATTGCAGAAATTGTGCAAAAAAGAAGTGAAAAGTAATTATGTATTACAATTATCTACGATCATTGATAATTTTTTTATAGATTCCTGGTTATCTAAACTAAATGTAGAGTATATAGGTGTATATACTCCAATTTTATTTTGTAATATTACTGACTCTTGAACTATACTATTATTTGTACCAGATATTAATAGATAACCATTATTTTTAATAAGTCTTAAAATATTTTTTATTTTTTTTAAAGCTGAATGCTCGATGGTATTATTTAATACATAATAAAGATTATTCATACAGTATATTGCATCAAAGGTATTGTTACTAAATGGTGCATTATATCCATCCGCTATAATAAAACCTTTTGGAAGTCTAATACCATTAACTTCATCAATATATTCGCGCACCATACATGAAAGATTCTTACTATAAACGCTTACAAATCCTAAACTTGCATTTTTTATAGTTTTTGTTGTTGCGATATTTATTCTAATTTTGGATATATCTAATCCTATTACATCAGCATTTCTATGTAAATTAGCTATTGCAAGCGTTGATACGCCTAAAGAGCATCCCCAATCTAATATCAAACCATTATCACTTATTTTAATATTAGAACCAGAAAATTCGGATTTGGCACGATAATAGTGTGTTGTTGGATCGATATGATAGCCTTTAGATAATGTATAACCAATATCAGTAGTAATTTGGCTACTACTTAATTTAGAGGTATTAGAATTAGCCTTACGCAATAATTCGTCATAATGTGTTAGTGTACTAGTAGATTTTAGAAAAATACTCTTTGTCATATTCTTGCTCTACCATCAATTATAATAAACATATAATTTAAATGACAGTATCAGGACTACTGACTACCCATCTGGTCTACAACTGCAATCTTATTTTTATATGATTTTCTAAGTTTTAAATTTGACCAGCAATCCTTACATATGACAAGTCTCACAGTCTTTGACGCCCGCTGTGAACTTTTTATACAATTATCGCATATCTTTTTACCACAATAATTGCATATAACATACTTATAAATATCCCGTTTGCATCTCTCACATATTAAAGCCAATTTAAAGCACCTAGTAAATAATTTATTAAAACTGTACGCTACATATTTTATTATAAAGGTTTATAAACCTTTATAAATCAAAAATTTAAACAGTTACTATATTCCAAAACTTTTTGCAAATAATGCTGCAAACAACCCAAAATACAATATATAGTATATTATGTTACCTATCATTAGTTTAAATGACATGTCCTTTAGCTGCTTATCATCGTTCACAACAAGATAAGCTATTAGTGGACCGATGAACCCTATTATATAAAGTATCGAATATAATTTTTTCTTGCTAGTAGATAACAAAACGTAGATTAGGGCTATTAGATTTCCTATACCTATTATACCCATTATATACCATAACACACTTGCCTTCTTGTTTGGATCCCATGAAACCATATTAACACACTAAACATTAATGGTCATGCATTATTTATAAATCTTCTGTTTTTTAAATATTTTCGAAATTATTATTAAATAGATTATACAAAATAAAGCTTATGCGTATATATCTTAAAACATTTGGATGCACGCTAAACCAATCGGATAGCGATCTTATGAGCAATCTACTTGAGGATAGTGGAGCTAATATAGTAGATACCTATGATAATGCGGATGTAGTAGTGCTAAACACCTGCACCGTCAAAAGAATAACAGAACAAAAGATTTTATACTTAATAGATAAACTCAATGCTAAAGGTAAAAAGGTTGTAGTTACCGGATGTATGGCTGGCGCCAATTCTAAAAAAATAAAACAGCATATGAATAATGCAAGTATTATAGCGCCGCAAAATGAACATAAAATAAATGAGGTCGTATTAAATACACACCTTGGAAATAGAATGGAATTATTGGAGGAGAATAATTTTGATAAACTTTCTATTTTTAAACCAAATGGCACACATATAGCACATATACCTGTGAGTGAAGGATGCCTTAGCAACTGCTCTTTTTGTGAAACTAAATTTGCACGCGGCCCACTTAAGAGTTATGATGAAAAATTGATAATTAGGGCGATAAAAGATAGTGTAAATAATGGAGCAGTTGCTAAGGCATCCTTCACTCA
>JAJZDT010000141.1 GCA_021851535.1 Microcaldota archaeon
CATATGGATCACTCTGGATTTTTGCCTTATCTGTTCAAATTTGGATATACAGGACCTGTATACTGTACACCTCCAACAAGAGATCTTACTGCTCTACTGCTTAATGATTATGTAAAATTGGTGCAAAGAAGCGGTGGGGCGCCATTATATGAGGAAAAAGATATACGAAAGATGCTTTTGCATATGATAACAAGAGATTATGGTGAGGTTACTAATATAACTGATGAGTTGAAACTTACATACCATAATGCAGGACATATATTAGGCAGCGCAACATTGCATTTGCATGTCGGGGAAGGAATGTATAATATCGTGCATACGGGAGATATGAAATATGGATTTACGCGTCTGTATGATCCAACAAAGACAAAATATCCAAGAATCGACTCCTTATTTACTGAGAGTACTTACGCATATCAGACAAATGTGCCATTTAATAGGCATGAGGCTGAGCGTAATTTGATGGATGCTATAAAACGCACTATTGATAATAACGGAAAGGTGCTTATACCACTTTTTGCTGTGGGTAGAGCGCAGGAAGTTCAGATGGTCCTTGAGAATTATATGACTATGGTAAAAACTTATAATATGGAAGTTCCTGTTTTCCTTGACGGTATGATTCTGGAAGCAAGCGCTATACATACTGCATATCCGGAATATCTCAAAGAGAGTCTAAAGAATAGAATACTAAGCAACCGCTCGCCATTTGAAAGCGAAATATTTGAAGTAGTAAAAGGCGAACGTGATGTGGTATATGATGGCGGTCCCGCAATTATTCTTGCAAGCGGCGGTATGATGAATGGCGGTGCAAGCGTGGATTATTTCAAACATCTTGCCGATGATCCAAAGAACACCCTCATATTTAGCGGATATCAAAGTGCTGGGTCTATGGGTAGGCGAATACAAAATGGACTTAAAGAAGTGCCGCTGCCAAATGAGGAAGGAAAGATTGTTCCGTATAAAGTAAATATGAATGTGGTTACGGCGGAAGGATTCTCTGGGCATAGTGATAAACGGCAGTTATTAAATTTCCTGCAAGATGTGCGACCACGTCCAAAAAATGTATTTACAATGCATGGAGAGGAACATAGCTGTGAGGAACTTGCAAGAGCAGCAGAACGCATGCTTCATATCGATGCAAGAGCCCCAAGAAACTTAGATTCAATACGCCTTAAATAAGCGTGTTAGACCTCTCTTTTGTAAACAGAAGTTATTTATTTAATCGATTATTTTAATTATTGATTTAATGAGCATTCTATACAAGCGATTAGACAATAAGATAAAACCGATAAATTACAAACTTGTGTTTGATATAAATATTCAAAAATCTATTTTTAAAGGCACTGAAGATATAGAAATAAATTTAGAAAAGTCGCGCAATAGCATACCTATTAACACTAAAGAGCTTAAGGTGCTCAGTGCATATATAAAACAGGATGAAATACAATTAACCTGCAGTATCAGGGAGGATAAACAAAATCAAATTACTCTTTTTGATTATGGCAAGAAATTAATTGGGAGCGTAGTATTGCATGTAAAATTTGAAGGAATAAACAGAACAAATCTCTATGGGTTCTATAAGTGCAATTATATTAATAATGGAAAAAAGGAGCAGTGGCTCTCATCGCAGTTTGAAAACACGGATGCACGAGCAGCATTTCCCTGTTTTGATGAACCCGCATTTAAATCAACATATGAAGTTACTATGGTTATCGATAAAGATTATACTGCCCTGTCTAATATGCCCGTTAAATCCACAACATTACTTAATAATGGCAGGAAATCAGTTTCGTTTATGAAAACGCCCATCATGTCAAGCTATCTTTTATATCTAGGCGTTGGCAAATACGACATCGTTGAAGGTAAATATAACAATACTATTTTGCGTGTGATTACGACGCCTGGCAAAGGTGTATATGCAAATCTTGCTCTTAAATATGCAAAATTGTTTTTAGGTTTTTATGAAGAATATTTTGGTATAAATTTTCCACTGCCTAAAATAGATTTTATCGCTGTGCCAGATTTTGCTGTAGGTGGGATGGAGAACTGGGGGGCCATAACATTCAGGGAGTCGATGGTTCTTGGAGATGAGACTGCATCACTGTTTATAAAATCTGTTATAGCCGATACAATAGCGCATGAATTGGCGCATCAATGGTTTGGCGATTTAGTGACAATGAAATGGTGGGATGATATATGGTTAAATGAGAGCTTTGCAGAGTTCATGAGTACAAAACCTATTGATAAATACTTCCCTATGCTCAGAATGAAAGAAAATTTCTATTCTGATAAAATAAAAAAAGCGATGTCTGAGGACCAATTAAAAGGAACACAGCCTATACATGTACAGATAAAAACAAATGATGATATTAGTGCATCATTCGGGGGCATTATATACCAAAAAGGCGCGAGCATATTAAATATGATAGAGGATCTTGTAGGCAGCAAAGCATTTAGGGAAGGTCTCCACGAATACCTAAACAAACATAAATACAAAAATGCAGACAGATACGATTTGTGGAATGCAATTGAAAATTCTGCAAAGAGAAATGGTGTAACAGTAGCTATAAACAAGATTGTAAAAGATTGGATAATGCAGGAGGGATTTCCTGTTGTTTATGTTAGCAAAAAAAATGAAAAGTTAGAATTAAAACAAAAAAGATTCATGCTAATGCATTCTAAATCAGATATGATATGGCATATACCTATACATTACATAAAAGATAACGGGGATAAGGGATTTATTATCCTAAACCAGAAAAGTAAGTTGGTCGATATCGGCCCGTTTAAATGGGTAAAACTCAATGTCGGACAGGCGGGATATTATAGAGTACATTATGATCAGAATATGCTTTACGATATATGCGGCGCTATAAACGATGGCAAGCTTGCACAAAATGAGAGCATTGATATGGAAAACGATCTTTTTACGTATGCACGCAACGCAGACATTCAAATAAAAGAGTATATGGATGTGGGTTTTAAACTATTAAAAAATAATTATGCTCAAACAGACCTATCCATAGTAAGTCATTTAGAGTGGTTTAGGACAATTGGCTGGTCGCATCAGCTAATGGATAAATATAAAGACCAAATATCAGAATACTATAAAAAAATTTTAAGCTCTCTAGGCTGGGATACAAAGAAAACCGATGATCTTATAATCTCATTGTTGCGAGAGCGAATTATTATTTTATTAGGCATCTACGATTATGCTCCTGTCGTATTAAAGGCAGCTTACTTGTTTAAAAAATACACAACGGAGCTAAAAAATGTAGATATGAATCGTATGCGATCTATCTATTACATAAATGCGGCGCATGCAAACAGCACTACGATGCAGAAATTTTTGGACATTTATACAAAAAGTAATGTAGCAGAGCAGAAAATATATGCGCTCGCATCATTAGGCCTAGTATCTAATAGGGAACTTATAAAAAAATCATTCAAGCTCTCATTCTCGAAAAAGATACGGCTTCAGGATTCTGATCGTATTATGGGCGCAGTAACAATGAATGCAGAAAATTACGATCTTTTATGGCCATTTATTAAATCGCATTGGAAGACAATGATGCAAAAATATCCATCAAGCACACTTATGCTCCCGCGCATAGTTTCTTACCTAGAATATTATTCAGATAATAAAACATTAAGCCAGATAAAACAGTTTTTTTCTATAAAAACAAATAATAGAATCGATTCTCATAAAAGCGTAGTTAGGGCAATAGAAAATATAGAACTCAATATAAAGATAATAGAAAACAACAAAGGGTGAGTGTGCGTTTTCTATATATACTATCCTGATTTATATCTATACTATAATAATTTTTCTTATATGGCTAGGTCTGCTCTCATTGAATCTTTTAAATACAAAGTCACCAATAAAAAAAGCAAAACCTGATTTTAAACCGCACGTTCTTGTGATCATGCCATGCAAAGGCTATGATATTGAGCTAAAACGTGGAATAGACTCCGTGATGGCACAAAAATATACCAATTATGATTTTATTACTATTGTTGCATCTAAGCAAGATGAAGCGCTTGGGGCGATAAATGAGTCGGGCGCAAAATATATGCTTAGCAATAATCAAAAATACACTAAAGGCAGCGGTAAGGTGCGCTCCCTTACAAGTGCATTTGTTCGTTTCATGGATAATTATGATATATTTGTTGTGGTAGATTCTGATACCTATTGTCAACCTCATTGGCTCTCATCTCTCATTATGCCGCTTTTTGATAAGAAAATAGGCATATCCACAACATTTCCTATATTTAAACCAACAAAAAGCGCCGGATTTTGGGCATACGTGAAACAAGTCTGGGGT
>JAJZDT010000021.1 GCA_021851535.1 Microcaldota archaeon
CAAGACCGGTCGTTGGCTCATCTAGTATAAGTATTTTAGGATTATGTATCATTGATTTTACAAGATATAGCCTTCTTTTCATACCTCCGGAAAATGATCCGGCTTTCTTGTTTGCAAATTCCTCTAAATTTGCTTCTGCGAGTGCATTTGCTATTGCTTTTTTGAGCTCCTCTCCATGCATATGGTATAATTTACCTGCAATTTCTAAATTTTGATATGCAGTAAGATCTGAATCAATTATTGTCTCCTGCGTCATGAATCCAATATTTTGCTTCACTAAAGTACTATCTTTTATGTTATCCAATCCATCGATAAGAATTGATCCTTCAGTAGGCTTTAGTATTCCAAGAATAAGGCTAATCGTTGTAGTTTTACCAGCACCGTTAGGCCCTAAAAGACCAAAAATCTTTCCACGCTCTACGTTCATATTAATGCCATTTACGGCTATAAATGTACCAAAGCATTTTTGGAGTTTTTTTATTTCAATAATATTATTTGATTTATCTACCATTATGATCATTACTCTAAGGTGATTATAGTATCGTTTATCGATTTTGTTATGAGTTTTTTTGTTTGTTTAAGCGCATCTTCTCCTTTACTATTTATTTTGTAGTATTTGCGCATTTTTGAGCCTTCTATTATGTTATTGCTCTTTATGTATCCCGCGTATTCCAAATCTGCAAGTGTTTTGTATACAGCATTCTTTAGCATACTACCGTTTACAGGCGAATGCCCTGAACGCTCAAGCGTTTTAAAAAGCAGATATGGATAGTATTTTCCATGTTTAACCATAGATAGCACCATCACTTTGAGAACTCCGTTGCACATATCCTTTGTCATGTAATTACTTTGTGGTATTCTTTTTACCATCTGGAGCACTAGTTTTAAAATAAACTATTTTATTATAAAACTAAAAGTATTTATACTTATTTAAAAACAAGGGTTATTGAGATAGAGCCCCAGGAGAGAGTCGAACTCTCGGCTTCTTGTTTACCCGCATGTTAATACGAGACAAGCAC
This sequence comes from Microcaldota archaeon, assembly GCA_021851535.1. The sequence goes on from JAJZDT010000021.1 coordinate 1,020, forward strand.
TCTACCACTGAGTTACTGGGGCACATATAAAATATAAATACTTGTGTATTACAATATAAATATATCTGCTTAAAATTCATAGGTAAGTTGATGACACCCGTTGATAATAGCCAATCTGGCCAAAACCCAAATCCTACTTCGCCACCTACAGGACAGCAAGTAACGCAGCAACCGCAAACAGCGCAGGAGCCTCAAGACCCTAGTAACCAACAGCAACCTATTCAACAACCATCAACTGCACCATCTCTTGAAAATATAAAATTTAGCGGAAATGTATCAGATAAAAAAGATAGTAATATTAAATTTTTAATACTACCTATCATTGCGGTCGTAATACTTGGCGTATTGTATTTCACTGTCTTTCATCCAAACAGTTCACAGATAATAACCACAACAACGTTGTCCACAACTACACAGACAACCACAACTGTTAGTTATATGCGAGCGCTTGATGCTTGTAGTACTATAAATCAGAGCGGAAGTTATTATCTGTCTAATAGTATTGACACCAATATAGCCTCTGGAAGTTGCATTAATATACGAGCAAGCAATGTAAATCTTATATGCAATCAAAACATCATCAATGGTAGTGGCCCTTATGTAAACCAGCCACCGTATACATATGGAATACTTATACAAGATGTCAACAATATTTCTGTACAGAATTGCCAGATAAGTGAATTTTCTTTTGGTATTTTTGAAAATAACACCAGTAATGTGAATATAAAATACAACAATTTATCCAATAATTATATATCGAACATAAGACTAGAAAGAAGCATTGGAGGGATCTTACAAAATAATATTCTTGCAAAATCAGTTAGTAAAAGTGGGTCAATTAGTGTTACTAATAATTCTACGGAAAATACCTTCATGAATAATATAATACAGTATAATCCAGAGTATGGTTTTGCAATTGATTCAATAAATAACAAATTTCTCAATAACTCAATAACTAATACAGGAGAATCATTTTATTGCAGCCCATTAGCTGGGCTTAAAGGCAATAACAGCGGAGTTGGAAATATATGTTATAATAGCACAAATTGTAATTTCCTAGAATGCAGTCAGAACAATTATGAGTATAACACAGCAGGGATAAGGTTAAAAAATGCGATCACAGGATGTGGAACCATATTTAAACCTGGAATTTATAATGTACAGGAAAATATCGATATGAATAATTACATATTGACCCAATTTACTTCATCTCCATGTATAACGTTAAACGCAAACAATGTAACACTTGACTGCAATAACTATAGTATAACGAATGCGAATATAGGCATATACGTAGGAAATCATACAAATGACACGGTAAGAAACTGCAATATACAGAATACAAAATATGGATTGATATTATATAATGCAAGTCCAGCAAATCTAACAAATATCACGCTTAAACACAATAGTGCCATAGGGCTATTAATAAATAGTTCATTAGGGGATATCATAAATAAACTAGATATACAATACAGCAAGTATGGGGTGTATCTTGACAACTCGCCTTCTTCGACAATAAACAATTTCAAAGTTACAAACAACACATACGGAGTCTATTTGTCTAATTCGCTTGACAATTCATTTGCAAACGGCTTTACATTCAACAATACAATGGTGGATATATATGCAAATTCCAACGCCACAATAGGCGCGGTAGCTGATCTCATGCAGCATTCAAATTGCGGAATAACTGACGCAGTATGGGCAATACTTGGAGGCTGTCAGCAACAAATATCAGTAACGCCGCCGTTCAAATATAGTGAAAGCTTGTGCGCAACAATAAAATTATCTGGAGTTTATTTATTAAACACGAATATTGTTAACGTTGGCAGCAACTGCTTTAATATTATAAGAAATAATACCATATTAAATTGTAAAAATCACGTAATACTTGGAACATCAAACATTCAGCATAGTGGAATAATAATAGATGCATTAAACAATGTCACAATTACAAATTGTACTATAGAGGGCTTTGGTTCTGGAATATATATAAACAAAAATGCAACAAATATCAACATAAACCACGATACAATAAACAATACAGATGTTGCATTGAATATAAGCAATATATATGCGCCGAATGTATACAAAAATGTAATAGGTAATGCACATGTTTATGGGCTTTATCTTGTAAATGCTACAAAAGCAAATATTACATTCAATGAGTTCAAATATGGTAGCAGCTCAACAGCTATACAACTAAATAACTCCAGGTTTAACCGTGTAAACTCAAATTATATGAACGGCACGAAAATAGGAATAAACCTTTTTGGCAATTCAACGAATAATACAGTTTATAACAACAGCGCAACTACGGGCAGCTTTGGTTATGTTTGCGGTGTCGATCAAAGCGGAATAAATAGTGGATATAAGGGAATTGATTACGGTCTTACTAAAAGCAATTGCCCATGGATAGCAGTTATAGGGCATGTGGGCGCAGACGTACCATGCGCAACCACAATAACTCCGAATACATACTCATTGCTCTCTGATTATGTATATCCGTTCGGGGATATATGTTATACCATAAAATCTAATCTTACAACAATTAACTGCAATGGACATACAATTATATCAACAGATGGGGGCACCTTCCTAAATGTAATAAATTCAAGCAGTGTGGAATTAAGCAATTGCATACTTATTGGATTTACAGCTCCGATAACTATAAAGCATTCATCCGTTAAAATAATAAACAATACAGTGTACCTTAACACTAGTTTACCAGTAAACAGCAGGGCGATTACTATAAACAATTCATCTTATGTTAATATTAATAATAACAAGATTATTGCTCCGTATTATGGAATTGTAGAAAGAAATGTAAACTCTGGAAGCATCATGAACAATACAATAACCGCGTATATATTAAGCGTCTTACTATACAATGTAAGCGGTGAAAAAATAGCATATAATCAACTGCCATACTATGGTATAGCAGGTATGCAGTTTGTAAATTCTACACAGAACATATTTGGAGACAACTACATAAAAGGACTTACTGGAATATCTTGCAGTGGTAGTTCAGCACAACAAAATTCAGATACAGATATTGGGGGCAATAGTTGCAGCTCAAATAACAAATGTGTATGGATTAGTAGTTCGAATGCCTGCGCCTCTTGAATTTATTTTTATATATTAGTGATTATTTGCTTTTTGAAAAGCTAGCCGATTATTATCAGCAGATAGAATCGGTATCATCACGGCTAAAAATGATTGATATACTCTCTGAGCTATTCCATAACTGCAATCAGAATGAAGTAGCGCATATTATATATATGACGCAGGGT
>JAJZDT010000151.1 GCA_021851535.1 Microcaldota archaeon
TTTCAAATTGCAATGGTAGCACACCCATCCCAACAAGATTGCTCCTATGTATACGTTCAAAACTGCTTGCTATTATAGCCTTAACACCTAAAAGCGCGGGTCCTTTAGCTGCCCAATCTCTTGAGCTTCCAGAACCATATTCAATCCCACCAAATACAACAGTTGGCCTGCCCTCTTTTTTATATGCAATGGCAGCATCATATATACTCATAGTAGTATTTGTTGGAAAATATTTTGTTAATCCACCCTCTTTTCCCTCCATAATCATATTTTTTATCCTATTATTCGCAAATGTTCCACGCATCATTACTTCATGATTGCCACGCCTTGAACCATAAGTATTGAAATCCTGTTGTCTTACACCATTTAAAATTAAATATTTACCCGCAGGGCTGTCAAGCCCTATTTCACCAGCAGGAGATATATGATCAGTAGATAATGAATCCCCAAATACGGATAATATTGCCGCATTTGCTATCTCCACAACTGTAGATTTTTTGTAGTTAATATCAAAATTTTCAAAAAATGGGGGATTTTTTATATAAGTACTTCTTTGACTCCATTTGAACATTTTATCTTTCGTTTCGTGAATATTATTCCAGAATGGATTTACCTTGTATATATTATCGCCATACGCGTCCTCGAACATGTCCCTAGAGAGATCCTTTGATATCACTTCTATTATTTCCTCATCCGTTGGCCATATATCTTTTAGATATATTTTGTTCATATTCGAATCAGTACCTATAGGATCTTTTGTTAGATCTATTAGTATTGTGCCTGCGATACCAAAAGCCACAACTAAAGGAGGTGACATTAAATAATTCGCACGTATATCCCTATGTATTCTAGATTCATAATTTCTATTTCCAGATAAAACAGAGACTACAGAAAGATTTTTGTTATTTATTATTTCGCTCTGACCACCTATAAGCGGTCCACTATTACCTATACAAGTTATACAGCCATAACCTACAATTGAGTATCCAAGCTTATCTAGATATTCAAGGAGGTTAGCTTTTTCAAGATACTTTGTAACGACTCTAGACCCTGGCGCAAAACTTGTTTTTACTTTTGCCGCATTTACCTTTAGTCCACGCATAACAGCTTTTTTTGCAAGTAATCCAGCAGCAATCATTAAGTAAGGGTTACTAGTATTTGTACAACTTGTTATTGAAGAAATAACAATATCTCCATCAGAAAGATCTATTTTATTATTTGTATATTCTTTTTTGTCAGTTTCTTTTTTAATATATACATTATTATTTATTCTAGAATGATTATGTGCGCTCTCTGAACTCCAACGCGTCATATCTTTTATTGATATTTCCTCTTTATGATTTTTAAGCATCTGTTCAAAACTCTTTCTTGTATCTTCAAGATATACATGCTGTTTTGGCAATGACGGTCCTGAAACACTAGCACGAATTTCTGACAAATCAATCTTAAATGTATCGCTATATTTTATTTTTTTATAATCAATATTAAGCATATTCTGATAGTCTAAGTATTTTTTAATTAAATCAATTTGTTCATCGCTTCTACCAGTTAATTTTAAATAGTCTATAGTTTGATTATCTATATAAAAAACGGCTATGGTGGCTCCATACTCTGGACACATATTAGAAAGCGTTGCCCTATCAGGTATTGTAAGACTATTTAATCCGCTGCCAAAGAATTCTATAAACATATTTACGACATTTTTCTCTCTAAGTATCTTAGTTAGCGTTAGCGCTAGATCTGTTGCCGTTACTCCAGGATTCAATTTATTATAGAATTCAACTCCGACGACTTTTGGAGTTGATAGGTATACAGGTTCATTTAACAATGCTGCTTCTGCTTCTATACCACCAACACCAAACCCTATTACCCCTAAAGCGTTTATCATAGTTGTATGTGAATCGGTTCCTACAAGAGTATCGAATATTGCCTGGTATATACTGCCGTTCTTTTTTAATATAATACATTTACCTAGATATTCAAGATTTATTTGATGACAAATTCCTGCAGATGGAGGGTAAACATTAAAATTTTTTACTGATGAGCTTGCCCATTTTAGTAATTCATATCTTTCCTTATTTCTAGATATTTCAAATTTCTGATTTGTACGTATAGAATCATTTGAATTAAATGAGTCCACCTGAACAGAATGATCTATTATCAGATCTACAGGAATGTTAGGATTTATATTTTCTGGATTAACTCCAGATTTAAACAAATAATCGCGCATTGATGCTAAATCAACAACTGCCGGAACCCCAGTAAAATCCTGCATTAACACTCTTGCAACTTTAAAAGGAATATCTTCCTCTGATGGATTTTTAGGATCCCAATTAGCTAGTGTACGCACATCACTCTCTTTTATAGAAATATTATCCATATTCCTTAAAAGAGATTCTAACATTATCCTTATTGAAAATGGAAGAATTGATACTTTTCCAATCCCTAACTTTTCAACTTTTGGCAGTGATATGTACTCGACAACCTTACCATTAGATAATGTAAATTTATCTTTAAATGCGTCCTTGTTTAAAGGCATTGTATCATTCTATATTCAAAGATAATCTTTATATTTTAACGCTATAAAATTGGTTTATACCCCATTAACGCTTGAATATGCCATACCATAATTTGTTATAATCAATATTGTATAATTATCATTTTTGTTTATGTTTATACTGTTATTTATAGAAAAATTAAATTGTTTTGACTCATTGGCTTTTAACGTATATCCCGCATTCATCAATGAATTATTATCATAACGCATAAATGGTAATGGTAGCATTAAACTGCCGTTTCTCGTTACAAGCATATCAAAATAATTAGTATGTTCAATTAATAATTCCCTGTTGGTATATTCTGGTGATTGTATGTTGTTCATTTTGGAGTTTATAATTAATATTCTTTTTATTGTACCATTTACAATTACACTATAATTTTCACCAACATAAGGTACGGATTCGTTTATTAATATTGTAGAGTTCTCACGCATAATAGGATAGATACCGGATAAATTTTCTTTCTCGTTAGGTTCGATTGCATTTTTAAAATACATTGAATTATTATTCTTATTTATAACCCTTATACATAATATAGTGATATTTTTGCCTAGAGTATTTTTAACTCCAATATTAAACAGAGTATTACCATTAGTTACTAACACATTTGTGGTTATAGATAAATTCAAAAATTTATTTTGCATTGGTATTGCGTATTTATTTACATAAGATTGTGATCTAAATTTTATATTATTGCCACCATATGTATACCTAGTTGCATATATAGATGGAACTAGAAGAAATGACGCCGAATTATTTGTATATATAGGCACAACAGTAGGATAGAAATCTAATAAGATTCCAGAATGGTTTAGAGGGGTATAATTTGATATTCTCGCATTAATCATATTATTTAGAATTTTTACATTATATGAAATATTATTTATTGTTATGCGCGCAGCACTTATATTGAATTTAATTCCTTTAATAAACGAATTGTCAGGAAGCGTTATACCACCTATTACAGCACTTGTATTTATTATTCCCATAAGATTTATGCTTCCACTAGAATTAACATATATCCATTTTGAAGTATTTCCATTTGCAACATTTACATAAAAGGAGCTATAATTGATATATAGAGATTGCGTACCAATAGGAACTTGTGGTGGATCGGTTATACTTATAGGTACATAAACAGTATTAGCGCTACTGCCATAATAAAAATATAAAAGTGTAGCCACAATAGCAAATGCAATTATGGCACCCACTATAACATTTTTCATTGGTGGTATTATATTCCTATCCTGTTTAGGAGCAAATTCCTCATTTATTATATAATTCTTCCATTTTCTAAAATGCGGATTTTCATCATATATTATTGCTCCGCTCTCCTCCAAATCATGAAGATGCTTACTAACAGTTGATGGTGCCAAATTAAGCCTCTTACTTATCGCACTGAGATTATTAACACCATCAGATATAAGTTCTAATATTATACGCTTTGTCTTCCCCTGACTACTCATTTTTATCAACAATAATTTGATTATTGACTTTTATATATCTTTTTGATTATTTCGTTTTTTAATAAAAATATGCGAAATAGATAAACGAAATAAAATACGAAATAGTAATATATGATTAATAATGTTAGTGATTAGTATATTATGATTTTATGAAAATATTAAATAGCCATGTTGGGCGTATGTATATCACCACCATATTACTCTTATTAATTATAACGTTTATATCCAGTTATATGCTTGAGTATATACCATATAATCTACTTCTT
>JAJZDT010000117.1 GCA_021851535.1 Microcaldota archaeon
TTCATCCATATGGCGGGGGTACGGAAAACGTATTGCTAGAAATTTATAGAAGACTTGCAAAAAAACACAATATAACTATAATATCCGGATCATTGAAGAGCAATCAAAAAACAACATATGATGAAATATTTGGAATTAAAATAATTAGATTGAAGGCGCATTATACACACATACCTGGAGCTCCGCTGCCTTTTTTAAAAATGGATGAATTAAATAAAACGCTGCTAAAAGAGCATTCGGATGTATACCATATCAATAACCGATATCAATATTTTATGAATAATGTAAGAACGATAACATCAATAAATAAACGGATCGTACTTACAATACACAATTCTCTGCCAAAAAACATAGATTTTGCAACAGATTTTGCGGCGCTTTTTTATGATAAATTTGAAGGAAGAAAAATTATGCACGCAGTAGATGCCATAACCTGTGTATCGAAATATGCTATGGATGTTACAGTCCCACAAGTTGATAAACAAAAAGCCTTAGTGATATACAACGGAATTGATTATAATAGATATAAAAAAAGAGAGAAAAGTAATGAAATTGTATCGGATATAATAAATAAAAATAATTTGGATGGTTTTGTAATATTTAATAATGGAAGACTTGTCACACAGAAAGGCCAAATATATCTTATTCGTGCATTTAGAGAATTTATTAAAAAATATGATGCTACGCTTCTAATTGTTGGCAACGGACCGCTTAAAAGTAATATATTAAATCTTATAAAAAAATTAGGATTAGAGAATAATATAGTTCTTACAGGCGGATTGCGTGAGGAGATCATGCCTTATTATTACAACGCATCTGATATGTTTGTACTTCCATCTTTATATGAGCCATTTGGAATGGCATTAATAGAGAGTTTGTCTAGTGAATTGCCAACAATAGCAACAAAAATAGGTGGCATACCAGAAATAATGGAAAAGGATGGGGTATATGTTAAACCAAATAATTATATTGATATTTATAACAAAATGATTTATACATATGAAAAAATAGATATTATGGGAAAAAAATCGAAAGCGGCAAGAAAACGAATAATTAAAAAGTTTGATTGGGATCTTATATCTAAAAAATACGAATCGTTGTTTTATGAATTAGTTAAGTGATATTTTGGTTAAAAGAAAAAAGGAGCGTATCTGGGACAGGATTGCTAGTAAAAAGAAATTTAGCAAAAAAGATTACTTTAATTTAACTCGAGCAATAATGATTATTGTTGCAGCACTTATGGTTGTGAGCTTTGCTGTCTTTTTTGCTATTGCATACTTTTCAAATGGTGGTATAGACAAAGTATTTAGTTACATGCTAAGCGCGAATGGCATTATTTACATGCTTGCATTTTTATTTGAATTTTTTAGTATCTTCATAAGATTTTTCAAATGGGAATATTATATGAAGGTACTTGGAATTGATATACCGATATTCAAAAATTTTATGATATATTTATCACTTTACTCAATGAATTTAACACCAGGAAAAATAGGTCGAGTCGTATCCGCATATTCAATAAATAAGGTATCAAAACATAAGTTGTTCGGTCTTCTACCAATTGTGAGCTTTGATATATTTACCGATTTCTTAGGATATGTTCTTCTTAGTTTAATATTGGTAATAATTTTTCCATCGTATTTGCCAATATTGATACCTATAGATATCATAATGCTTCTACCTTTTAGTTTTATAATAAGCCCATGGCTCTTTAATATAATAAAAAAGAAGATATTCCGTGGTAGATTTTCAGATATTTTTGCTTTCTATGGAGAAGAGTATTTTGCCGCACAAAGCAAATTAAACAATAAAAAAGTTTATTTCATTTCTGCCATATTTACATTGCCTGCAGCAGTAATGACCTCATTATCGGTATATTTTACTACGCAAGCATTAGGTATACATTCTGATATACTTAGAAGTATCCTGATATATGTAGTATCTGCGATGGTCGGAATAGCATCATTAATACCAGGCACTATAGGATCTGCAGATCTTACAATGACTACACTTATTGCAAATAATTTTAATGTGGTAAATACATTAAGCGCAGCTGCAACCATAATGATACGTGTTTCAACACTATGGTTTGGGGTCATATTAGGTACAATATTCCTATTTTATACATTTAGATATTGGAAACGATAGCAAGATATAAATTAATATTAACACATAAAGCATATCATGACTGATAATGTAGAGCAGAATAACAATAATCCTAATACAATACATCCATCATTTGCGAATGTAATAAAAAGAAAGGAAGCAATAAAAAGTAATCTTAGTTCTATAAAACATAAAATAGGCATATACAGCGCAAAAGGAGGTGTGGGAAAGACTACAACCGCAATAAATATTGCGTATACACTAAGTAAAAAAGGATTTAAAGTTGGTATACTAGATGCAGACATAGATTGTCCTAATTTAACGATCTTCTTAGGTATGACCGATATGATGAATATAGAACATATGCCGCTTGTGCCTTTAGTTAAGGATGGTATAAAAATAGCATCAACAGCGATGCTTGTTGATGATACTAAAAAACCTATAATATGGAGAGGCCCAATAATAGTAAAGATGCTTTATGATTTTTTTGAGAATACAGCGTGGGGTGAATTAGATTACTTAATAATAGATTTACCTCCAGGTACATCTGATGCCCCATTAACCATAATGCAGGTGCTAGACATGGATGGATTCATAATAATCACAACAGAACAGAAGATAGGTGCATTAAACTCTGTTAGATCTGGACTTATGGCAAAAAGACTTGGTAAATCCATTATAGGTATAATTGCAAACATGACCAAAGAAAATGGAACTAGCAAACATATAGATTATGTATGTACTAATTTAGGTGCGGAGCTTTTAGGCAATATCCCATTTAACAAGGATATAGAGGATATGAGCAATGGATCTAAAGTAGCGGTACTGAATAATCAGAGTGTATATGAATTATATTCAAATATTGTTGAAAAAATAATTATTTAGGACTCTTTGATGAGAGCATTATAAGCAATTCATTATTATCTTGCGCAGCTGCTTTGACCCTTTTTTTAATATGACACTTCAAACATTCATAGTGAATTGTAAATTGCCCATTTTTATAGGTTGAATGTGTTGGTAGCATCTTGCCCATACACATAGAGAGCCTATCACCTGGATGTATATCAACATGCTTACTTGAAAGGCATTTTGGGCAATGATCAGTATATCCATTCCCAGGCACTAAAAAAGCGCAGTTATAACATTTAAAATCTTCTATTTTTCTGCGAAAGTTTTTATTTGGCATGCTAACAAATTCCCTCTTTAAAAGCAAAATATATATACTTTTTTATACTATATATAATATCGTATTGTATAGTATTGCACTTGAATTTCAAGTCATTTTATTTTGGATATTATCTATTTATACTTATATAAAGGTGAAAACATGGCTGAAGATAAATTTGGAGGACAACAGATATTATATCTACCGGATGGAGCAACTAGATTACTAGGAAGAGATGCCCAGAGAACCAATATTGCCGTTGGCGTTGCGGTTGCAAATGCAGTTAAATCGGCGCTTGGACCAAAGGGTATGGACAAAATGTTAGTGAGTGATCTTGGAGATATAACAATAACAAATGATGGCGCTACAATATTACAAGAAATGAATGTTGAGCACCCAGTAGCAAAAATAATGGTAGACATAGCAAAAACACAGGATAAAGAGGCGGGGGATGGAACAACAACAGTTGTAGTACTCGCAGGAGAGTTATTACGCGGGGCTGGAGAACTATTAGAGCAGGGAGTACATCCAACAACAATCATAAAAGGGTATAAAATTGCTGCAGAAAAATCTGCTGAATTCCTAACACATATATCAAAAGAGATAGACCCAAAAGATGATGCAATTCTGCAAAAGATTGCAATGGTATCGATGGGTTCAAAGAATATAGGAGATGATAAGACAAAAGAGTATTTATCAAAACTTGTTATTAATGCTGTCAAGCAGGTAATGGATAAGGACCCAAGAGGAAAAATCATAATAGACCATGATTTGATAAAAATAGAAAAGAAGGTTGGAGGCAGCATTGCGGATACACAGTTCATAAGTGGTGTATTAATAGATAAAGAAATTTCACACCCAGGTATGCCAAAATCCATAAAGGGTGCAAAGATTGCATTGCTTGATGTTGCTTTAGAAATAGAGAAAACAGAGACCGATGCAAAAATTGAGATAACATCCCCAGAACAGATGCAGGCCTTCTTAAGACAAGAGGAGCAAATGC
>JAJZDT010000017.1 GCA_021851535.1 Microcaldota archaeon
CCCATTTTATACACCTGTTGTTTGGCCTGTTAAGGTCACCTTATAATAGATATACGAATTAGCTTTTTTAATACTTTCGTTTTTATCTCTGACTGAATTGTCTTGAAGAAATTTATGTTTTCTTATTAAAAGTATACAATAAAATGATTTTTAGCTTGATGCCATAGAGAGTAAATAATCAGAATTTTACGAATGTATAAAAATATATCATGACAGTTATTATTATGAGTATAAAGATAAAAGTGAAACGTGTTTACATTAAACCCGAATTTTCAGATGGGGAACGCATATTAGTTGAAAATTTTTGGCCTAGAGGAGTAAGACGTAGCAGTGTTAATATAGATACATGGTTTAAAAACATGGGGCCTAGCGACGAGCTCAGAAAATGGTTTGGTCACGATAATAGTAAATGGGAGAGTTTTGTAAAAAAATATAGAAAAGAGATCGATTGCAATCGAGGGGTAGAGAAGTTGATGGAACATATAATAAATGTACAGACGGTTACATTTGTTTATGCGACTGGCGATGAAAAACATAACAGTGCAATTATCCTGGCATGGGCAATAGAAGAGCGTATAAAACTACTTAAATTCATGGCGGGAAGAAAAGGCATGCAGGACATAAAAGAACAGGTTGTGGAATAGGTTTATTACATAGAGTAGATGAAATGTTCAAACGGGTCATAATAGATACGAGTGCAATACTTTTTGGATTTAAATTTAAAAAAAATGTTTTTGAAATTGTGGAGGAGAGGTTTCACGATGCGCAAATAGTTGTTTCGCGTGGTGTAATACGTGAACTTACAGGGATATCTAGCAATAAAGGTAAAAATGCCGCAATCGCACGTTTTGCGCTTTTAACGTTAAAGTCTAAAAAGCTTGAGGTACATAATATAAACATAAATGTTGATGCTTGGGTGCTTAAAAGTGCTCGCATATCAGATATTGTTATAACCAATGATACCGAGCTTTCGAATGCATTACGCTCAAAAGGAATTACTGTGCTTAAAATGTCACGTAATGGTCTTTTAAAGTTATTTTAAAATATGATGTTTATCAAGGTGAATTTATGTATAATATATACAGTGTAAAAGATACATTCGCGCTTCCGCCATCAGAATTCGACAGTGATATAGAGAGAGTTGCTGAGCATATATTACAGAAGAAATATGAGGGTAAGGTAGATAGAGATGTCGGTCTTATTGTCGCAATTTTCAATGTCAGAAATGTAAGCGATGGCATTATTTTTGCTGGCGATCCGACAACACACCATGATGCAGAATTTGATGTTTTAGCATTTATACCTAAAGTAGATGAGGTAGTATGTGGCGAAGTTACCGAAATTGTGGACTTCGGAGCCTTTGTTAGAATAGGCCCAATGGATGGATTAGTACATGTTTCACAAATAGCAAATGAGTTCTTATCATTTGATAGAAAAACCCAATCGTTCCAATCAAAACAAAAAAAATTATCTCTCAAGAAAGGAGATCTGGTTTATGCTAAAATATCAACAGTAAGTATGAAAAATTCAGTTAAAGATTCAAAGATAGCACTTACAATGAAACCAGATGGTCTAGGTAAGCCGGGTTGGTTTAAACCAGGAGCAATGCAAAAAACCACCATGCAAAAGAGTGGAAAGGCGCAAGCTACAGGTAATAAAAAATAGGTTATATTATGGTAGAAGAAAAAGCATGTAAAAATTGTGGGTTAGTACTAAGTCATGGAAATGTATGTCCTGCATGTGGCTCAAAAGAATTAACTAATAAATGGAGTAGTTATGTGATCGTATTTAATTGCGAGAAATCTGCAATTGCACAAAAGCTTAATATAAACATAAACAGCACGATAGCAGTAGACATAAAGTAAACTATTCTGTAAATATATCTGTAAATGAGCGCATAAAATGCTTTTTTGCTTTTTTTAACGCCTTTTCCCCATTCTCAGTTAATGTATACACCACCATTTTACCAGAACGTTCGCCTTTAATTAATTTATTCTCATTTAGATATTTAAGAGCAGGATAGATAGTTCCTGCTTTTGGTTTCTCCCCTCTACGTTTACCAATTTCATTTGCTATGCTATCGCCACACATAGTATCCTTGGATAAAATCCAGAGTATCTGAAAAGATAAAAAACCCCTCATGTCGCATACGTGATGAGCTTGGTTGTTTTTCATGTACCTCATTCATATATGATGTCCTATATATTTAAATATGTTATGTTACACAAATATATTGTGCTATATATAGCACACCCGATATGAAGGTGAAAATATGTGTGATGGATATAACGAAATGCCTAGACACTTCCTCACGAATGAGGAAAAAATAAGCCTGCTCGATGAATACAGAAAAGATTTAGAACTTGAAATAAAAGCCGTTGGCGAAAAAATTGACAGACTTAAAAAGAACAATTAGTTCTTTTTTATTTTATTTTTTTATTTAGTAATATGTGATGCTATTAGGTGAAATATATGGATTTGAAATATGGAGGAGACGAAGCGAAAAAATTTATTACAAATGTAGGTTTGGTTAGCAGCAGTGGAAGCATAGGTGACAATATCATGTCAGCAGAATGGACACATGTGATATCGTATAGTCCTTGGCTCATAATGATAAATATAGGGGAGGATAGTGCAAGTGCAAAAAATATTATACATTCAAAAGAGTTTGGTGTAAGTATAGCAAGTAATAAGCAGGCAAATCTATCCAGTATTTCTGGTAGAGTATCTGGAAATAAGGTAAATAAGATAAGTATGTTAAAAGAAGTAGGAATAACATTCTACAAAGCAAAAAAGATCAATGCGATGATGCCTAATGGCGCTGCACTTAACCTTGAATGTAAAGTAGTAAAACACGAAAAGGTGGGAAATAAAGTAATGGTGATAGGAGAAGTTGTAGAATCTTCTGTTGATAAAAACGCCACACCTTTAATCTTTAGCTCTGGTGAATACAAGAGTGTGTCAGAATTTACGCAAAGCGATCCGCGTATTGAGCAAAAAAATATAGAAGAACTTGCTGCAAAGCATTTGAAAACATAATATAAGTAAGATTATATTATTTTCTTTTTATTATTTTCTTTTTTTAATTTTTAACTAATATCCTGCTAATTATTTATATTTATATTGTATTTAAAATATTTGATTTTATGAAAAAAGCACAGGAGGGAATATGTGGATTCTTGGGGTGCGATAATGAAGCAGGATACCGTTGCGATTACTGCAATAATCTTTACTGCAAAGACCATGCATCAGCTGCTTTACTTGTGGACCTTAATAGAATAGTAAATGAAGAGGATAATAAAAAGCGCCTTCTACTTAAAGATGAGTTTGATAAGAAAAAATCGCATATTTGTGTCGGTTATACTGAAAAATTTTGGAGGGATTGGAGTAATAACGTAGTATTAAAGAAACGGACGGATGATGAAAAAATAGTTGTACAGCAAAACAAAAAAATAACAGTAGAGAGAAGTGCTTCTCATAATAAGAGCAATGAAAGGGTAATAGAGGTAAAATCCCAATATAAAGGGATGCATGATAAACAAAAAGATCACAATGATGAGCAACCAGTATATAATAGTACAACAAAAATCCCAAATAATAAACGAGAAAAATTATTTGATAAAATAAAAGATAGTTTGGGAATAGAGGAGTAGTACTATGCTGCTTTATTTAGGTATTTTTCTAGGATTACTTAGTATGATTAGCTATGGGGTTATGGATTTTATTATGGCACATGTTTCCAGAAAGATTGGTGCGCTACGCACATCTTTTTGGATTATGCTAATTACTCTTTTAGGTTTTATAGCAGCATCAGTATTTTTATATCAACAGCACACATATACGAGTTATGATATAATACTGATTATATTAACCGGGCTTGTATCGGTTATTGGTCTAGTTTCTTTTAATAAAGGATTAGAAGCAGGGAATATATCTATTGTTACTACTATTGCTTCTGGATGGGGCGTAATATCTGTGGTGCTTAGTTATATTTTTCTCGATGAACATATAGGATATTTACAAATATTTTATATTGGCATAATAATATTGGGCACTATTTTAGCATCTTTAGAGATTAACAACGTATTGCATAAACCGAAACGATCTGCTGGCATTGCATACGCATTTATTACGGTTATGGGATGGGGGGTATTTTTCTTTCTCACTGCGCTACTAATAGAAAAATTTGGCTGGTTTGATGGATCCATGCTAACACTTCCATTTACAGTTCTTGGAATTTTCATTGTCAGTAGATTTTTT
>JAJZDT010000004.1 GCA_021851535.1 Microcaldota archaeon
CCCTAAATAACTAGATGCAACACTTGTAAGTCCATATGCAGGATACCCAGTAGAACTTGCAGTAGATGCACATGCGAGCGCACGTATATATATTGTTTGTCCAGTTCCCTGACCCAAAGTCATGTTAAGATAGCCATATGTATTGAATGTAGCACTCTGACAGCTGAATCCAACTTCAGTCAAACAGTGGTTACCAAGAAGTGCGGTACCATTGAATACACCAAGCAAGAACAGTATCCCAAGTACTACTGCAATTATCAGGATCGCCCAACCATAAGTCATAAGATATTCCATAGCGGATTGTAATCTTAATCCTTTCTTTATCATGTTATCACTACACAAATATAGAAAAGAAAGATATAAAAAGATTCCTTAAATACTCTTATTAGAGAAATTGTAAGTAAATGTTAGGTTTATGCAAAAAATATTCTCTGTTATCGCACGCTCATTTTGAATTTACAATGAAATTGTTCATTGCGAATGACATAATCGTTTTGTAATATTATTTTGAATTATATTTTGAATATAATTAATATCAGGAATTCCTTCATATTAAACTGAATTGGTTAAACTAATCAAGTTTTTATAAAGCTTTTTAAAAACATCGTGTAATATAATAAGTGTGTGAAGTGTGTTGAATGGGGCTTATAAAACCAATTGCAAAAACGCTAAAAGCTATAGGTGATAAACCTACAACGCTTGAATATCCTGAATCTAAAGAGCGCATTGAAGATAATTATAGGGGCGTGCATAAATTAGATATTAAAACATGCATTAGCTGCAGTGCATGTGCGCATATATGCCCTAATCAAACAATTACGATGGTAGATACCGAAACGAGTAGGGGTACAAAAAAAATGCCGCTTGTGAATCTTGAGCGTTGCTTATTTTGTGCATTATGTGAGGAAGTCTGCCCCCCAAAATGTTTAACGCTCACAAAAAGTTATGATTATGAAAAATATGATAGACGAGAGTATGCATTAAGACCAGAGGATATGGAATGATTCTTATGCAAGGCGAGATAACATCTATAATTATAGGATTCATAAGCCTATTTATTGTAGTTGCCATGTATCGCTCAAATAAGATGATCCATGCGGCGCTCTTTTTATCTTTGGTTTTTTTCATAAACGCGTTGGTATTCTTATTGCTATCGCAACCAATTCTTGCAATTTTGCAGCTTATGATAATGGTTGGTGGTATCGCTACATATATTTTTGTGAGCGTTGCCCCGGCAAAAAATAGTATTGCAAAGGTAAGATATGGAGTTCTTGTACTGCTTTTTATAATTCTATTTGTAAATCTCGCATTGCCAATGCTACTTAAGGGATATATTAATAACGCGGGATTGAATTATAGTTTTGGGCTTAATAATATGATATATTATATTTCTGCGAACATAGGGCTCTTCTATCTTATGGGTATCATGCTCTTTACTACGGCGCTCGCTGCTATTATTCTAATGAAAATGCCAGGTGTTCTGCCATGATAGTATTAGATATGGTTATGTTGGGTCTCGCGTTACTTAGCGTTGGCATTGCGGGCATTGCAGCAAGCAAGAATTTTATATTAATAATGTTTTCGATGGAGCTTATAATTGTGAGCGCGTCTATTATAGGGGTTGGAATTTATACATATGCGGGAGGAGACATAATACTGCTTCTTGCAACTATATGGAGCGTTGCTGCAGCGGAATTGATTGTCGCAATTGCGCTTTATAGGTACTTAATTAAGTCAGGAAATGGCGCAAGTATTGAACATCTTACAAATTTCAGGGATTAATATGATGATGCCCATAATATTGTTGCCTTTGATTATAGGTATATTGGGTATTATCATAATTAAAAACGAGCGATTTGCCCAATATGCAGCTTTGCTCTCCATAATTGGATCGTCGATTATTGGTTTTTATCTAATACTTTATAATAGGGGTATTATCGAGAATTATAAATGGTTTAATCTTATAAGATACTCGTTTAGCATATCATTTACGACTAGTACGCTTAACGTTATTATGCTGGGATTGATTAGTATTATCGCTCCGATCATATTCATTTATTCTTTAGGTTATATGCAAAAAGAGCGCAATCAACGACGCTTTTATATACAGATGTTAATTTTTACAGCTGCAATGATTATTTTTTCTATTGCAGGAAATCTTGTAACAATGTTTATTGCATGGGGATTTCTAGGTATAACCAGCTATATGCTTATAGGATTCTGGCAGGAAAGTGATCAAGCGCAAGAAGCTGCAAGGGTTTCAATAACAACCATACTGATAGGAGATGTGCTTTTTCTAGCCGCCATAATAATGATATTTGTGAATTTTGGAACAACAGATATTAGAGGACTTATTGCAACGCCTTACAAAACACAGCTATATTTGCCAATGATTCTAATAATGATCGCTGCGTTCACAAAATCAGCACAATTTCCATTTAATGAATGGCTTGCTGATGCGATGCAAGCACCAACCCCAGTATCCGCATTTTTACACTCCTCGACCATGGTAAAGGCAGGAGTATTTATGATTCTTGTCTTAATGCCCATTTATGTATCATTAGGTATTAACAGCCTCTTTTTGGTTGTTGGTTGTATTACCGCAGTAATTGCAATCACCAATGCATTAAGTGAACATAAGATAAAGCGTATACTTGCATATTCCACAATGGAGGATCTCGCATTAATGTTTATAGCCATTGGATTAAATAGCATTATAGCTGCTATTATGCTGTTCGTAGTACAGACATTTTATAAGGCGCTCTTATTTATGAACGCTGGAGGAATTATGCGCGCCAATAGCAATA
Organism: Microcaldota archaeon; assembly: GCA_021851535.1. Next base: position 2,808 of record JAJZDT010000004.1, read on the forward strand.
ATGAGGATATTTACAAATCGTATGGTTTAAGCAGCAATAAATTCTTATTAATTACATCGATTATTGGAGTTATATCACTCGCAGGTATTATACCATTTGGAACGTTCTTTGCAAAAACGCTTCTTGAAAGCACCAGTACAAATGCATTCGTTTACGCCTTTTTGCTCATAATTAATATTTTCTCTTCCGTTTATATTTTCAGATGGATTTTTATACCTTTAAGGAAGGGTAAGCCATCCAAAAAAAGAATAGTTAGTTATCGCACGATTCCATTGGGAATGAAAATAGGAATTGCTATTACCACATTGCTTGTCATGATAAGCCCACTTCTCATATTATATAGCCAGAAGCTTGGATTTGGATTAATTCAAATGCCGAGCATGATTAATTACATTCTGGATATAATTGTTGGGCTCATAGGTTTGCTTATTGCATATTTAGTAGTTATTCGGGGTATTCTTAATATTGATATTAATAGCCGAGCATGGAGAGTGATGCATAATAGTTACTTTATAAATAAGGCATATGCGCTTATTGCACATCTTGTCTTAAGATTTGGTGATATTATGAACGAACTTGATTACTCTTTATTTCAAACGTTTAGATCCTCTGGGGTATATGTTTATAAATTCGGAAATAAATTAAAGTATATAGTAGATGGAAATGTGAATAATTATATGATTATTCTTATTGTAGGCATATCGCTTCTTTTGCTCACTTTAAGCTTTATGGTATTTGGTGTTCTTTAAATGATATTTATAATCTTTATAATATTTGCGATGTTTGGAGCAGGATTAGTATTAGTCGCTGCAGCTCCACGTGCGTTATGTAGAAGAACCGCGCTGGTTTTCTCCGGTGTTATATTCGCCATAGTATTGCATATCATCTACAATCTCCTGGTGTACAACATACTACCATATAGTGAATCTTTTGCGTACATACCTGAGTTTAACACACGAATTATATTCACCGCTACTCCAGTTGCAATCATTCTTATGCTAATGACAAGCATTATATCTATTGCTGCTTTGCTTGCAATAAGGCCCATACTAGATAGAGAACGCGGGCTCACATTCCTCATCATGCTCTTTGCTTTTTCTTCCTTTGGGCTCTTCTTATCTTACAACCTTTTATTATTCTTTATTTTCTGGGAACTGGGAATAATAAGTGTATTCTTCATGATAAGCAGCTTTGGTTCGAGTATAAGAAAAGTTGCGTCTATGAGATTTCTTATGTATTCCATCGCATCGAGCACCCTGCTGCTTTTAGGGATCATACTTATTTATTTATACACTCCACAGCACTCGCTTAATATCAGCACTATCATAGCTAATATTTCAACAGTACCCAGAAGCATAGACGTTCTG
>JAJZDT010000084.1 GCA_021851535.1 Microcaldota archaeon
GAGGTTATTATCCTACGCCATAAATGGCTCTAAATGGGACAGAGGTATACTGCCAATAGATACGATCAATCTTTTAGGTGAGGAGCGTGGCATGCCAATAGAAATAGATATGAGCGCACGAATGGACTGGTCAATTGTGCGCAATGCTATAAAAACAAGCGGCATGAGAAATTCTAATTGTCTTGCAATTGCTCCAACTGCGACAATCTCAAATATTGCTGAGTGTTTTCCATCTATTGAACCCGTATATAATAACCTGTATGTAAAATCAAATATGAGTGGCGAGTTTACTATAATAAATCAGTATTTAGTACAGGATTTGAAACTTCATGGGTTGTGGAACAGAACGATATTGAATAAGATAAAGGAGAATGACGGAAGCATACAATCAATATCACTTATACCAAAAGAGATAAGGGATAAATATAAGACCGCATTTGAAATAGACCCAGAGTGGGTAATAAAGGCAGCTGCAAGGCGCGGTAAATGGATAGATCAGAGCCAATCCCTAAATATATTCACTAAAACAATATCCGGCAAGCATATCTCTGATACGTATATCAATGCGTGGAGGATGGGTATAAAGACCACTTATTATTTAAGAACGGAGGCTGCGTCATCTATTGAAAAGAGTACGATAGATATAAACAATACTATAATTGAGTCTGATGGCACTCAGAAAAAGATTGAGGTGTCTGAGATTAATAACGGTACGAGTGTGCAATTGCAGCAGGAGCAGATATCTACGCAATCAGATCCCAAGTTTTGTAACATAAAAGGACGTGAGCTTGCGGATGGAGAGGTATGCGAATCCTGTCAATAGGTGTAAAGAATGTCAAAATCAATATTAAATGCATCAGGAGTTGATCCAAATAAGATACTACCTATGAAATATATGTGGGCACGAAAGCACTACAAAAATGGTGTTTCGAATAATTGGGTGCCTGAAGAGGTTGCAATGCAAGCCGACATAGAATTTTGGAAGAGCGGAAAATTATCTGATGATGAGCGCAGAATGATACTATGGAATTTAGGTTTTTTTTCTACAGCTGAGAGTCTTACCGCAAATAACATAGTTCTTTCGATATACCAGCACGTAACAAATCCCGAATGTAGGCAATATCTTTTGAGGCAGGCATATGAGGAGGCTGTCCATACGGATACGTTCATATATTGTTGTGATTCTCTAGGTTTAAATCCGGATGAGATATATAATATGTATCTTAACATACCAAGTATTAGTGCAAAGGATACATTTGTAATAGATATAACCAAATCGATACTCGATCCTAATTTTAAAACAAATAGTCAAGAGAACATACAACGCTTTGTAAACGATCTTGTCGGATTTTATGTCATAATGGAAGGTATATTCTTCTATGCTGGTTTTGCTATGATGCTATCACTGCAGAGAAGTAATAGGATGGTTGGCATTGCAGAACAGTTCCAGTTTATTCTTCGTGATGAATCGGTGCATCTTGCATTTGGCACAGATCTGATAAATACAATAGTTGAGGAGAATCCTGCCATATGGACTGAGGAATTCAAGGAATCAATAGTAAAAAACATCAAAAAAGGCGTAGATCTTGAGTATCAGTACGCAAAGGACTGTCTTCCAAAGGGCATTATGGGCATAAATGCGGACATAATACTTCATTATCTAGAGTATATAGCGGACAGGCGACTAGAGCGTATAAACTTAAAGCGCGTCTATGGTACAGAAAATCCCTTCCCTTGGATGAGCGAAATAATTGATCTTAAAAAGGAGAAGAATTTCTTTGAAACCCGCGTTACAGAATATAAAAATAGGGGCTCACTTGAATGGGATTGATAAATCTATTTTTAATCTAATTATTGCTTCTTATTTTTTATTATCTTATTTTCTGTCGATAATAGCCTAACGATAACTATTTATATCTAGCTGCTCACTACATAAGGGTCAGACATCTGATTATATTTAATTTAGGATATACGTGCCAATAAAACAAATAGAACAGTATAATGTGGATATTAATAGGTATACAAAGCAGATAAATTCTGAAGGATTATCTCCTGTACATTTATTTGATATAACTGCAATGAGCAAACCACATGCAATAGCTGCGCTTAGTAATAGCACCGCATTAAATATAACGCATAACGGTGTACCATTAGGGCATCATATACCTTATTGTTGGGAGAGTATAGGCGTGTTTATAGTAAATAATCCAAATAATAATATAATCGAAATAGAATCGGATAATGGCGATACAACTATACATATTATTATAAAGAATTCAAGTAGGGCAAGGCGTGCAGTACTTGAATGTAAAAATAAGGAACTATTAAAAAAAATAAATAAAAAGAGCGGAGCGTCCGTATTACATTTGTTAACATACGATGATTTGTCAGCGTCCTTTGTTATAAATTCTAATATGCATAAAAAAGAGCTTTTGAGGTGCGATAATAATGGGGCTACAGTTGCGCATTGGATTGCGAGGCATTCATTAAAAGGAACAATAACTCTATTAAATAAATTAGAATATGCACTCGATTTAGATAAAAACTTTTTTGAATATGTATTAAGGCAAAAAGATAACAATGGCGACACGGTTAATGATACTATAAAAAGAAGATGGGCAAATAATTTAGCTATACACGATCTAATCAGACCATAATGTTTAAATATTATCTAAATTACCTTAATAATATCAGAAGTTGAATTATATGGATACAAAAATTAATTTTAAAAAAAGTTTACGCGAACAATACCTTGAAATAGAGAATGCTACTCTACTTAGACGTATATCATCACTTGAACAGCAGTTAAAATCATCACAAGAAGAACTTTATATTGATTCGCTTACAAAGGTTGGCAATAGGAAGAAATTTGACGAATATTTAAATAATGAAGTAATGCACCTATCGCGTTCAAGAAATAAGGAGTATTTATCAATTGTACTAATAGATTTGGATGGTTTTAAACAGATAAATGATACAAACGGTCATTCTGCTGGGGATAAAATACTATTTAGTACTGGTGCTGTTTTAAAATCCGCATTTTCCAGAAATATTGATATTGTATGTAGATATGGGGGCGATGAATTTGCCATAATATTGCCAAATACTACAAAAGATGGTGCTGAAATTGCTGTAGGTATGGCAAGAAGGCTTGCCGAACAGTCAAATATACAAATGTCTATTGGTATATCAACTATTAATTCTACTGCAATACATCAAAAGCCCATCATACAGGTTATAAAGGATATGTTCGAAGCTGCCGATGCTGATATGTATAATGATAAGTCCTCAAGAAAAGCAATTGCGTTACGCCGTTAATAAATTTATAAATTTATGTAGCGATTTTATGATAACAAATAAATTAGTGGCAGATATCGAATCTGATAAGCATACAAAAGAGTTGTCTAATTATCTAAGGCGGATTGTAAACAAGCCAAAATTATACATTTATGGCATGGCACTATCAACGATGCTTTTTGTGAATGGTTGTTCAAATAATGCCACAAACACTTCTTATTATTCACAGGCACACGTTCAGAATAATGAAAATATATCTGAAAACTTCAATTCAAATACAAATAATTTGTTAACGGCTGGCGATAATTTATCAGAACATTATAAATACGCAATATACGATCAGCAGGAGGTAATTATATTTAATAAAATACATAATAAAATTAGCGCAGATATTGTTGCAGTACCACAAACTGAAAAAAATTTACTTTGCTATATGTATCTAATAAATGCAGTTACTAATAAAAATTGGTGGTATCAATATGGAATCTATCATAGCGCACTGCCAAAGAGCAATAGCAATCAAATAAATATAACTGTAAACGTATATGATTCCAATGGTGTTTTGCGTAATCTTCAAGTTATTCAACCTAAAATAAAAATAAATCCAAACGATACTGTGCGTCTTAGTATGGAAATATTAAATGGTAACGTAGTAATGAATGCATTTGACAAAAATAACGGATCTGATGTTAAATACACTCAAAAATTGTATGGTTCAAAATTTATAGGCGGAAAATTTAATTGTAGAAATGGTTCAATAATTACTGGATTAATGAGTGAATTATATCATACAGGGTATGTTTATCAAATAAAAGAAAAACCCATAACATTTACTTCGCCAAAAATAAATTAT
>JAJZDT010000155.1 GCA_021851535.1 Microcaldota archaeon
GTGCATGAAATGTTATGTTGCAATTGCAAATAGTAACTCTCCTACAATACCGCCGTGGTTTTCCGAACAATTGCCCTTAAGTTTTGAACTTGCCAATGAAATAGGCGTATTTAGGGAAAAGTTAGGAACTGCAATTTTAAATGATTCAAAGCACTCTAGCAAAGAACCATCTAAAAAAGTAGATAGTATTCTAAAAAATATGCCAATGGATGATAAAGCAAGGCAGGTTGTTTATGACTACTTTATTGAACAGTACAAATATATCAAAATTATACCAAACAACAAAATGATACTAATAGAGGATACTATCGAAGCTGATTCTAGTGAAGGGAATAAAAAACATTATTTGATATTTCATGCGCTTTATGGTAAAAGGGTTAATGATGCGTTATCTAGAGTATTTGCAATACAGCTTGGAGAACGTTTAGATATGGATATTGGAATAACTGTTAGTGATAATGGATTTATATTGAACATTGGTGCGATTAAAATAAATAATAACATAATTAAAGAAGTTATTGAAGACTTAATCTCCTCTGATATATTTACGATGCTCAAACATAATATAAGAAATACAGAAATAATGAAGCGACGATTCAGACAGGTTGCAACGCGTGGATTTATGATACTTAAAAATTATATGGGTTTAAAAATTGGCGTTGGGAAACAACAATTTAACTCCCAGATACTTTTGAAAGCAATTGAACAGATAGATAAAAATTTTCCATTGTTAAAGGAAACATATAGAGAAATATTAGATGACCTGATGGATACGCCACGCGCACAGGAGCTGCTATATGGAATAAGAGACGGAAGAATAAATTACAAGTTAATAAAAACAAACGCCCCATCACCATTTGCGCATAATATGATGGCATTTGGGCATGTTGATTTCATAATGATGAAAAACAAACACCAATACCTTCAGAAATTACACAAATCTGTTATGAAAAAGATAGATGCAAATAATTAATCAACTGCCAAGCTCTTTTTTAAACAATGCGTAATTAAAATTTCTATCTAACTGGCTTGTTATGTATTTTATATCCTCCAATGCGCTACCTATACATGAGCTTGCACCAGGAGATGGTGTTATATTAAATATTAAATGCTCCTCTTTTAATTTTGCTTCGCCTAAAATTAACGAATGTGTCTTTTCATTAATTATTTGAGGTCTAATACCTCCTGTGTTTTTAACAGTCCATAGATCTGAATATTTTAGCTTTGGAACTATCTTCTGCGCCTCGTTTTTAAGGAAATTATATTTTCCAACTATAGGAATTGGGTATATAGCGTTCTTTGACATTATCCGATATATATCTCTATTAAATAATATATTTTTTAATGATATTAACGTATCTATATCCAGATCGAATATTTTCAAATTATCAAAAGCAGTATCTAAATGACCTTTCTCAAGCAATGGACCTAAAATCACCGTAGGCCCATATCTAGTAACATTTGGGTCCTTTATGTCAGGATCAGCATGTATCGCAGCAAATGGTATATTCCCCTGTTGCACCCGGTACACTTTTCCATTTAAAACTTTTTTTGAATAATAATATCCACCACCAACCGGTAGTATTGATATATTTTTATCATACCCCATACTCTTGGCAAAATAAAGTGAGTATATACCAGATGCAAACACCACAAAGCGTGCTTTATAAACACCATCATTAGTTTCCAATACGTAATTATCATTTTCCCTTGATATTTTTTTCACTTTTGAATTGAATTTAATTTTATAATCCTTTTTCTTTTTTCCATTGTTAGCAAATGATTTTGAAAGGGCCCCGAAATCAACCATATAACCGTTATTTGACAACAATGCAAGAAGCGCTTCATCTTTCTGGCGACCTTTAACAAGATTTGGTTCTATTCTTTCCAACTCTTTAGATCTTAATTTTTTTAATCCTGGAAATAGTGTATGCATTTTTGATGCATACGTATTCTCTAACTGCTGTGATTCCATATCCCCCACACCTAAAACCATTTTTTGACATTTCTGTATTATGTGTTTATTATATCTGCCATTTTTTATTCCTGTATAATTTAAAATATATTCGGCAGATTGTTTTACGTCCTTTGCTTTTTCATAACTGTAATTCGTTTCAACATCACCAAAATGCAGTGTCTGTGAATTACTCCTACTACTTGAATTAAGTGTTGAGATATCAGAATATTTTTCCAGTAATAATACATTTTTCAAATCAGAATACCTACTCGAAATATAAAAAAGTGCTGATCCGGTTATTCCTGCGCCTACAATTATCAAATCATATATATCAGACATCGTTACACACTCTATAAAAGTTGATAAAATCTATAAATGTTGCCAAAGATAAATCATTTTTGAAACTGTTTTATAGCTTTGTTATATATTATTTAGCTTTTCATATATTTTTAATGATATTATGAAAAGCGTTGTAAAAATAGAGAAGGGATTAGAAGGAGTATACTTTACCGAAAGTAAGATATGCAAAGTTGATGGTACGTTAGGACGCTTATGTTATAGGGGATATTCTATAGAGGATCTTGCTGAAAATTCAACATTTGAAGAGGTATCATATCTTCTTTTATTTGGAGTGCTTCCAAAAAAAGGTGAGTTAAATACATTTAAAAAAGATTTATCTGACAAGAGAGCTTTACCAAAAGAGATAATAAAAATTATAGAGGAGAGCGTAAACAAATGCGATACAATGCATATACTAAGAACTGCAGTTTCGGCCCTTCCGTTATATGATAAAAATTTAGATAGTAAAACTTCAGACAAATTACAAGACAGCATTAATTTGATATCAAAAGTTGCGAGCATAACCGCCACAATAGGAAGATATTTATATGGGAAAAAATATGTAGCTCCTAATAAAAATTTGGGGCATGCAGAAAATTTCCTTTACATGTTAAATGGCGTTCTACCAAGCAAAAAGGATTCTAGAATACTCGACAAGATGATGATACTACATGCAGAACATAGCTCAAATGCATCTACATTTTCAGCCCTAGTAACAGCTTCAACACTATCAGACATATATTCAGCATTTACTTCCGCTATAGGCACATTAAAAGGGCCATTGCATGGGGAAGCTGATGAAAACGCACTACGCATGATGTATGCAATTAAAGATGCAAATAATACAGAAAATTACATAAATAATGCATTAAATAAAAAAGAGAGAATAATGGGTTTTGGGCATAGAATATATAAGACATATGACCCAAGAGCGCGTATTATACGCAGTCTACTAACGGAAATGCAGAAAAGCAACAATACTGAAATAAAAAATATAACAGAAATTGCACTTGCTGCAGAAAAGATGATGATAGAAAAATTAGGAAAAAGTCATGGGATATGGCCAAATGTGGACTTTTTCGCCGGACCAGTTTACAGATACATAAATATACCAATAGATATATTCACCCCATTATTTGCTACTGGCAGATCGCCAGGATGGTGCGCACATATAATAGAGTATTTGGAAAACAATAGATTAATACGCCCATTAGAATTATATGAAGGAAAAACTAACTTACACTATAAGAAAATTTCCTCTAGATAAGCCTCACACAGAAGCTATTTATTTGTTTTATACCATCTATATTAATGTAGGCGAATAAATGGCGATCTTTAAACAGCCTGATAATAGCGTTCGTAGTGAACTTTTAAAGAGCGTCGGTATAAATAACATTGATAAAATAATTGAGAATGGTCCTGCTCTAATTGATATAGGATTGCCAGAAATTGCCGCACGTACCTTATTTTATAAAAAGTTGGGAATTGATAATACGCAATCCTTAGTAGAACGCTACCCAAACATATTATTAGTACCCTTAATTGAAGCTGAAAAACGCATAATATTTTTTGAACGGATAGGATTTAAGAATGTGGCAACGTTGCTCTTTAATAACCCCGCAATAATGACAAAAACCGATAAAGAAATAAAATCCTTTTTCGATTTTTTAAATTATATGGATTTGAATAAACCGATAGAATTATTTGAGTCTATACCGGATTTGATAAATTATAACAAGGAAAAAATTAGCGA
>JAJZDT010000044.1 GCA_021851535.1 Microcaldota archaeon
GTTCCAGTCTCATCTTTTAATGTTATGTTCGCAACGCTCACACGTTTTCCATACTTTGTTACAACTTCTCTTGGTTCGTCTTTTTTCTGGACTTTAGCCTGAATGTTAATGTTTGTGGCTCCAGCTTTCAATTCATTTATTTTCATGGTGTACACCTAAAAAGATATATTTGATTTAAACATATAAATATAAAAATTATCGTTTTTAACTCATAATATATTCTGATATTTATTTTTATCTATATAGTAAATATAATTTAATTGACTGATTTCATGGATATATCTGTACTAAACCCATTTTTTTATCCTTATGGCGGCGGAACAGAGAATGTACTTATGCATGTTTATAAGCGGCTTTCAAAAAAACATAATATTACTATTATATCAGGAGCACTTAATCCTAAAGATCATTACAGTAAAGAAGAAATAAATGGAATAGAAGTAATAAGGCTTAAATCCGATTATTACAATATACCCGGAGCACCATTACCATTTCTTAAGATGTATGGGTTAAAAGAAGCGATATTACATCAAAATTCCCAAATATATCATATTAATAATAGATACCAGTATTTTAACGGTACAATACGTACAATTAAATCATTAAATGCACGTTTAGCACTTACAATTCATAATTCATTACCAAAAAATATTAATATGGCAACAGATACGTTTGGGCTTATTTATGATGTAGTTTGGGGTCGTAAAATAATGCACGCTGCAGATCTTATAACATGCGTATCAAAAAATGCAATGTTAACTACTGTTCCAAAAGCAGATTTACATAAAGCAGTAACCATCTATAATGGTGTTGATTCCGAGCGATATAAAAAAAGATCAAAACGCCAAAAAATTGTTAAAAAAATAATAAACGATCTTCAACTTGATGGATTTACAATGATGAACAATGCTAGGTTTATTCCTCAAAAAGGACATATATATACTATAGCTGCATTCGAGCGCTTTACAAAGAAAAATGATGCTCATCTACTTTTAGTTGGGAAAGGCCCGATGGAGAAAAAAATAAAAGAGCTGATTATATTAAAAAATCTTCAAAGAAATGTAAGTATTATAGGCGGGTTAAAAGAAGAAGAAATGCCTCATTATTATAATACGTCAGATTTATTTTTATTTCCTTCATTATATGAACCCTGTGGTCTTGCATTATTAGAAGGATTATCCAGTGAGCTGCCTACAATAGCAAGCAAAATAGGTGGTATTCCAGAAGTAATGGGGAGTTATGGCAAATATATGGTTCCACGAAATATAGAGAATTTGTATAATAATATGAATCTATTATATGAACATCCAGATTATAGAAATAAGATTGCAAAAGGTGCACGTAAACGTATGGTTGAAATATTTAATTGGGATAAAATTGCAAAAGAATATGAGGAATATTTTTATACATTAAGCAAGAATTGATTTGATGGTAAAGAAAAACAAAGGTTTGTGGGGAAAAATTGCAGACCAAAAAGAATTTAGCAGAAAGGACTATTTTAAAATAACAAGAACAATTATGTTTATTGTAAGCGGCCTTCTTATTGTTAGTTTTATTGTTTTCTTTGCTATTGCATATTTCTCAAAAGGTGGTATCACTGGTGTTTTGGGGTATATTTCAAAAGCAAATATGTACATATTTTTTCTTGCTTTTCTATTCGAATTTGCAAGTATATCCATGCGCTTTTTTAAGTGGCTTTATTATATGAAATTGCTTAACGTAAATATACCTTTATTAAAAAACTTTACTATATATTTATCACTTTATTCTATGAATTTAACTCCAGGCGAGATAGGTAGAGTAGTGTCTGCATACTCAATAAATACTGTATCCGAGCACAAACTCTTTGCACTTTTACCTATCGTAAGTTTTGATATATTTACTGATTTCTTAGGTTATGTAATATTAAGCTTGATTATAGCAATCATTTTTCCCTCATATTTTCTTCTTTTCATACCTGTGGCTATAATTCTTCTCCTCCCATTTGTTTTTATCATCAGTCCATGGCTGTTTAATAAAATGAAAAAAAGGTTGCGTAAGGGCAGGCTATCGAAGGTTTTTGCTTTATACGGAGAGGAATACTTTGCCGCTCAGAGTAAATTAAATAACAATAAAGTGTATCTGATATCGATAATATTTACAGTTCCATCTGCAGTGTTAACATCACTATCTGTTTTTTTTGTAACCATCTCTTTAGGTATAAAATCAAATGTGCTTCAAAGCATACTTATCTACGTGGTATCACAGATGGTAGGCATGGCATCATTCATACCTGGTACTATAGGATCAGCCGATATAACGATGACCACCCTTATAGGAAGCAGCTTTAATGTGGGTAGTTCTCTAGCAGCTTCAGCAACTATTATGGTAAGATTCGCAACTTTATGGTTTGATGTTATTTTAGGATCAATTTTCCTTTTTTACACATTTAAGTATTGGAGCAACAAAAAGCATAAATCAACATAAAATAAAACATCTAATTGATATATATGTCCGATATTCAACCACCACCAAATATGCACCCTTCTTTCATAAATGTAATTAAAAGAAAGGAAAGTGTTGCAAGGAGCCTTGTTGGTGTCAAACATAAAATAGGTGTATATAGTGCAAAGGGTGGTGTAGGCAAAACAACAACCGCAATAAATATTGCATATACTCTGCAAAAAAAAGGATATCGTGTTGGACTATTAGATGCGGATATAGATTGTCCTAATCTTACAATATTTTTAGGAATAGATGAGATAATACACCTTGAAGACTTTCCAATTATACCCATACTAAAAAATGGTGTCAAAGTAGCATCCACTGCAATGCTCGTTGATGACATGAAAAAACCTATTATATGGCGCGGTCCTATAATCGTAAAAATGCTTTATGATTTTCTAGAAAATACTGCATGGGGCGATCTTGATTATCTTATTATTGATTTACCCCCTGGTACAAGCGATGCTCCACTTACAATAATGCAGGTATTAGACATTGATGGATTTATAATTGTAACAACAGAACAAAAAATAGGTGCCATTAATTCTGTACGCTCTGGTCTTATGGCAAAACGGCTTGGAAAAGGTATCATAGGTGTCATAGCAAACATGACAAAAAATGAATTGCTTGTTGCCAATGTAGAATATGTAGTCAAAACATTAAATACACGTTTATTGGGTATTGTACCATTTGATGAAAAAATGCGCGATCTTTTAGAAAAAAGTGAAATCCCTGTTTTAAAAGATGAATCCATATATAAAAAATATGAAGCATTAGTCAATGAAATTATAGGTTAATACTTCTTATCCTAATAAAAATATTATATGGGATGTGAAGCGTGAAGATGCTGTGGTGGAAAAGGCAAAAGAAACCGCAGTTAAGTATAACTTAGATACGATAGTAACTGAACGTGTCTTTAGATGGTTGATAAAAGAGATATTGAATATAGAAGTAACATATCTCAAATGTTTAGCTCGATCAGATTCAAACAGCAATAAAGCGAAGATACTGAGCAAGGTATAGTACACATTTTATTTATTCCTTATAATTCTCTCAACTGTAGCTTTGACTAGAACATCTATTGTGTTAATTTTATCAAAGTTTCCATTACTAAGCATCAGCCCAAACTCTGTGCAGCCAAGTATTACAGTTGTCGTGCTACCGTTGCTTAAGTATTTATTGCATATATCAATAACCTTCTTTCCTTGTTCCTCCTTTTCTGTCCCATTATTAAAATTAAAGATTGCAGCAGAAAGCTGTTTAGCTTCGTTTTTTGTAGGTTTTATTGAAGTTATTCCGGCAAAGTCATATAACCCTTTATCAATGGTGTTAGGGGTGCCTAAAACTAGCACGGAACTTATACCCTTAGATTTTATAGTTCTCTCTACCTCCTTGCGCAAATCCAATATTGGTGTTTTTATCTGGTTTTGTAAATTTTCATAAAACAAGTGTATAGTGTTACATACCATAACTATGAAATCTACCCCGAA
>JAJZDT010000147.1 GCA_021851535.1 Microcaldota archaeon
GCGATATAATATTTGGCAAATGGAGGACCATATGGAAGTGCTACAGTTGCAGGTACTTACTATACATCAAAAGCGGTAAATGATATAGCAGCATATCACCATCCAGTATCCATATTCGAATCGGATGGTGTTTTGTACGTATTAGATAACTGGAGCTTTACAGTAACAACAAGCGATGGACAGGTAGAGAATTCGAAGATGTTAATTCTACGTGCATTCTCAGGAAATGGTATAGAAATACCAATAGATTCTTTTAACATCAATGATCTGCTTGGAACTACAACAGGCGTTGCACCAAGTGGAGCTGAATTATCTGGCATAAATTTCCCACCATATGGATGGGTTATATCTGCAAACATATCGGTTGGAAATAACAAATATATTACATACTGCGCCGTTGGAGGAAGCAATGGATGCACATATACACCTATTACATTACCGGCGCATGCGGGCATATCAACATATCCACAGGCGAGTATTAGAGGTAATAATGGATATCAGCCAATTGGTCCACTAGTATTTAATGTAAATCCAAATATAGGTCAAATAGGCCCAAGTGTTAGTACCAATTTAGGGGAGACAAATATAACCATGAGTTCAAATTATAATAATACAGCATATCTAACAGCAAATGTACTTCCTATAACAACATATGATATTCCAGGAGGAGGCCTCCCAGAGAGTGCATGGAAGGAATTATTAGTATTGAACTTAAATGTATTCAATTATACTAAGGTCCAAAATATGCAAAATGACTCTTATGTATGTTATATAAGCCAGAATAGTTCTGCCTATCCAGACTCGCCATGTGTAGAACCACGTACTGGAACGGATCTGCAGAATTTACTTAACAATATAACCGGTCCAATTTTAGGCATTCCAAGCCCAATAGGATATATAGAAGGACAGGGATCTCCGCAGCGCTTTTTGAATCTGCCAAATATTATATCGCTTCTAATACCAACAAATATACATGGAAATAGCGCTCAAAACTCCGCAAATGCGCAGTCTACAACATCGAATGGATGCGCAACTATTTATGGAAAGCAGCAATGTCTTAGTACAAGCGAGCAGAATATATTATCACAGGCAAATCCTTCAACAAAACAGGCTGCAAGCAGCGTTCAGCGTGAATATCTAAATAGCACAATACAGGGTTATTTCTTAGTTCCATATAACATATCATATACATTAAAGCAGCAATGGAGCCCATCAACACTAACAGGACAACCACAAGGTGATCCACCACCCGTAGGAAGCGCTGCTTGCATCTATAACTTCCCAAGCGATCCAAATACGCAAACAACAGTAACATTTGGATATCAGGGCATAAATCCATCGTCAAGCAATCTTAATGAGAGCATCGAAGGAGGTCCAATATATCTACAATCAATATCATCCTCAAAACAGTTATATGTTCCAAACGTATCTGATGTAGGATTATTCGTAACGCCAAACTTTGGCTATAATCTATTATCCGATAGGCTATTTGGAGAGATATATATAAACCAGAGCGTTGGACCACAGGGTAATCATCTATTTAACATAATACCGCAGGTAATAAACCAGAGTCATATCTTTAATTACATACTAAATACATTCGTTCAGGTTGGAGCTATTCTTCCTACAGGTGTACAATCAATTGCAGCATATGAAACCGAAACCGCTGTACCTATAACACCACCAACAGTTAATCAGCAGAGCATAACAGGCTATTTCCTGCCAAGCTATTATAGTGGAAATAATAGATTAACATACTCAAATAGCCCAATTAATGGAAATGATATATCATTGCCCGAATTATTTAGCACATTCCAAAAGGAGAATTATATTTATAATCTAACATTAAATTTAACCGGGAATAATAATGTGCTTGGGTATAACAGATTGGTATACGTATTTGTAGATAGATTTAACAATTATATATTTGCGCCAATAGATATGGACATAGGAAATGTAACTACAATAACCATACAAAATAGCACCAGTGTAAATGCGCTCAATCCAAATGAGACATCAATTACAATAAATGGCATTGCAGGATATTATTCTAATATATTTAATAACAATCCATCCCCACTGCCCGCAGGATCAAATATATATCTGTATTATCAGAAGAACATAAATTATTATTCTAGCTCAACATTTGGATTACTATCGGCATTGGCCCAGTATAACCAGTTATGCGCATTCGGTAATAATCCAAGTTCATGCACGCTTGCAAACCCATTAAATGCTACGCAGACAATACTATCATTTGGAAGTCCGCAATATAATACAGTTACATTCCATACACAATATAATTCTATAAACGAATGTTCGCCAGAACCAGACAGCCTAATTAGCACGAATTATATTAATTCGTTAAAGGAATGCAACATCTATGGAAGCTATGGTCTGCCGATGACTGGAGTAACCGCGCAGGGCAATACAGAATATTGTGTGCCGAACTTTGCTAATGGAACAGGAACATTAACATCGCAACTAGGCTTAATAGGCATTACCCAAACAAATAGCATAGGCGCATTTAGTTATCAGTTTAATGTATGTGGCACAGGAGAGGGATCGGTTATAGCACAGTATTATGGAGCACCATACCCACAGCCGCAGCCATTTGAGCAGCAAAATTTAGCTAACACTCAAACCTTTGGAACCGCAATAAACCCATCACTTATTGGATTCCCATCAGAAGAGTACAGCTATACATACTTCCCCAATGAGAGCGTATCAGAATTCCCAGTGGGCAATTTCGTACTTGCATTTGGAAATATAGAACTGCCATTAATGATAATTATAGCAATGGCAATTATAGTAATAAAGTATAAGCTTGAGATAAATAAAAGCTCAAATATAAAGAAAAAAAAATAGGATTTATATGATAATATTATTGAGTTTTAGCGCAATATCATCTCTTATTCCGATAATATTGATTATCCTTCTTATTGCAGCTGCTGGCGGATTAACACGCGGCTCTAGTTTTTTTGATCTTTTAGGTTTTGGAACATTAATGGGCTTCACACAAGGAACGATAAAGAGCAGGCTAAAGGGTATAAACAGAAAATATGGAGGGGATTATACGTTAAGGCATGGGAAAAGTAAGGTATTTTCTGGAGAGAATACTATAAAATCCATGAAAAAACGAGAGGAGGATCGTAATAAAATAAATTCTGAAGTAAAAAAAAGACTTGAAAGCCAATATATGAGCGGAGTTTTATCAGTGCCAGGTATGGCGACAATGACGGGATTGCAACGCAGAAAATATATGAAATATGCAACAAGGCTCGCAGATATAAAAACCAAAAAAAGTACACTTGCAAATTACAAAAAAAATTATATTAATAATAAAGGAGATAAGAGCTTTTTCGGAGAAAAAACGATGAGTAAGATAAAGGATAAAGAATTTGCTTTGAGCGTTGCAGAGAATGCCTATTATTTTAAACAATTTAGAGCACTTCATGGAAATAAAAATGCAAATAGTGTAATAAAGCAGGCAAAGCTTGATGTTTATAGGAAATATGGAAGATTTAGTACAGCGCGCAGATATAGAAACGAGTACGGAAATGTTGCAGCGATGCCACTTGCGGCAGTTGGACTTGCAGCTTATGAATATGATTCAGCTGCCAATATGTTAAAATATATGCGTAAGAGATTAAACAGTAGAGCTAATAGAATAAATAGAAAGGTAAATAGTAATGTATTGGCACCTCCTGGATCTAATATAGCAAATAGAGGAGAAGCAAATCAAATTCCAGGATATTTCGCAAATAGAAGAGAGGGCATGAGGAGAAAGATGAATCAGGTTTTTGATAGAGTTTTAGCAGAAAAGAGAGCTAATACACCACTTGTTGCACCGACAGCCACATTGGCGGCATCGGATGCCGAGTATGCTGAGTTAAAAAAGAGCATGAAATATATGAATAAGGGCAGAT
>JAJZDT010000050.1 GCA_021851535.1 Microcaldota archaeon
TGCCTACAATAATCCATATTAATAGGTATAATTCCAAGCAGTGCTTATCTCTACTACATACTGTTTGGACTTTTTTGGCTCTTAGTATTGAGCGTTTTAGGGTACTTTTTATGGAATAATGTAAAGAAAAAAATATCCTCAGTGGGCGGTTAAAATGGAATTTATAAATAATATAAAATATTTTATACTATGCCAAAAATATGCATGGAAGGAATTTTTTACCTATAGGCTTCAAGGATTAATATGGATTATTGTAGGCAGTTTTGGCGTAATATTCACATATATTCCGGTAACGATAATATACTCTATATCCCAAGGTATACCGGGATGGAACTATTTTCAACTATTACTGTTAGCAAATACCGCCGGATTTGTGGTTGGTTTTGTGTGGTATTTTATTGTACCGTGGAATATTGTAAATGGCATGCGCGCAGGTGAGCTTGACAAATATTTAATTAGACCCTTTGGTAAAATAACCTGCATACTATCAAGCTATCTGGGGAATTTATCTGGCGTTATGGGTATGGTAGGCTCATTACTTTTAATAATATACTCACTTATAAACTTAAAATTACAATTGTTATCCATTGTAATGTTTATTTTTGGCATGTTAATAGGTATTGCGGCCCTTGTAATGTTATTTTTGTTTATAACCGTGCTTGCCTACCTACTTATAAATTCAGCTCAATTTACAAATAGTATGTTAAATATTTCATGGTCTGCTAACTCCTATCCTTTAGGCATATATGGGAGTGTAATACAGCTAATATTCACACTTATTCTTCCAATAGGTTTTGCTGTTTATTACCCAATACAAGCGCTATTGGGATTTATAAATCCAATATTTGCAATAATTTCAATTTTCGGATCTTTAATAATTATTGCATTCTCAAAATTAGGCTTTTATAGAATAATTAAAGGTTATTCAAGTGGCGGTGGTTAATTAAATTAAAAATCTATTTGCGATTATGTCTTATTTTTTAACCCTCTTTTTATTTCTCATTTCGGGTACCGTATATTTATTCCAGAATATTTTATATAATTTTAATTTATCTGGTATGTCCTTAACTACTGGTATATACGGTACAAACATTAGTATTACAAATGCTATTAATGCCAACGTTCCATTCTCAAGATCGCTCCACCATGCTATATTTGAGGTGACTATTTCGAGTAAATTGTATGGTATGAGCCAGTATGTCATATACTGCTGCCAGCTACCTTTTCCAATTGTAAGCATGCCCCACTGATTAATTTGAATGCCGTTTTGTGTTTGGGCGCTGTTAAAAGCACTTGAATCTGAAAGTAATAGAAGCGTATATGTCGCATTTACCCCACTATTAGATTCGGATTGCAGTATCGGTCCATATAAACCGTTCTGCGAAATTAATACAAGTGTTCCAATAACATTTGTCAAAGGATCTGTTGAGTTATAGGCGCCACTAACGCTTCCATTACTATTAAAATATGTAAATGCGTTATTTATGCTCATATTTTGTATCGATGTATTCTCCGAATAAAATGCATAAAGCTCATTTGTTCTATGTGTCGTGTTGATATACTCTAAATAAGGTATATTTACATATATCAATCGCGTATCAAATTTATACGGATCTATCGTGTCAAGATATGTGGCTGTAGTTGAGCTGTGATTGAATTCATTAAGCAATGTTATTGCAAAGTCATTTGGCGAATTTTTTGCAAGACTCTGTGTTGTCATAGGTTGCGTGTAAGGTGCCTGCAAAAATATCGCAAATAAAAGTATTATTATAAATATATAGGCCATTCTCCTATACATCGCATTATGATCTGCATTTACCATGCTATATGGTATGTCCTTTCTATAAGGCACGCTCAGTCCGCGTTTTTTTACAATTGAGTAGTGTGTAAACATTAATACTATAAGTAGCAGCGGGACTATTGCTATATGCCAGCCAAGAACTGCTCCATAATTTAGCGGATTTATCCAAAATCCTAAACCCATTCCATTCCATAAATCTGCTCCAGCTCTAGCGTTTGCCTGAGAGATAAAATCACCAGGCAGTGCAATGCCGAATGCGAATTCAAGCAGCACTAAAAAGAGCATCATGCTCCCGATTATCCACACAATCTTTTTGTTTTTAAATGCTGATGTAGCGAAATTCACAAATAAATGTATAAATATTAACGTGACAAAAGCCTCTGCAGCCCATAAATGCAGGCTTCTTACGAAATTACCAAGTCCAGGCGTACTACCCCACGGTACGCCAAATATCATTATTATCATGCCTGTAATGGCCAGAATTGCAAATATCTCAAGTAAGTAAACGCCTATTGTAAAGAAGAAGCTATTAGCATACGATGGAACTTTCTTTATATACTGATCTTTAATTACTGAATGTATCGCACCATAATTCTCCTTTATTTGGATATTTATGTCATCTTTAATTTTGCCCATTAATTATTCACCATAACTTGCAGTTAGTTATAAAATTAATTTTATAAATAAATGGCAGTTTCTAAAATGATAGTATCTGGTATTATCTAAAGATTCTTAAAATTATCGCACTCTATACACTTTCTGCTCCTGCAGCTCTTATCCTCTCCGTTTGTTATGTATGCGCCATACTCCTTTGTCGTTTTTATCAAAGAGATTGCAAGCTCTCCACTCTTTGTTATTGAATATTCAACATGTTTTGAATTTCCTATGCTCATATCCATCTTTTTTATGAGCCCTAAAATATTAAGTTCTTGGAGTGTTGATGTTAGATTCTTCGGAGTAACGCCTGTAATGCGCCTATTTAACTCATTAAATTGTATGTTATTTTTTGAATAGTATAATTCCTCAAGTATGGGTATGCTCCATTTTTTTCCTAATATATGCAACAGATTCAGAGTGGTGCAATGTTGTTTCTTCAATTCATGACCCAATATAAAATCAAACTGAAAGTATAAAATCTATGCGTTTGCGCTTATTACCTTCATGTAATCCTCAGCCTTTCTAATTCCTCTCTCAAGTGTCATTACCACCTCCAAAGGATATGCGCCCACTGCCGTTTCATTGCTTACCATAAGGCAATCTGCTCCATCAATAATTGCATTTGCTATATCACTGACTTCCGCACGTGTTGGCATTGGTGTATTTATCATGCTCGTTAACATCTGTGTTGCAACAATGACCGGAGTTTTTGTTCTTTTACATGCATTTATTATAATTTTTTGTGCTATTGGGACCTCCTCTACCGGTATTGTAAATCCAAGATCCCCCCTTGCCACCATTACCCAATCTGATGCGCTTGCAATGCTCTCAATTCTCTCTATTGCACATCTTCTTTCTATCTTTGATATAATCTTGGCATTTTTTGCATGCATTCTAACTGCAAGAATATTATCAACACTAGCAACGAATGAGATCGCTATATATTCAAAATTATTATCAACTGCAAATTTTATGCCCTGCATATCTGCATCGGTCGGAGGTGCAAAATTATCGGGCATCTCCTCAATATCAACGCCTCTGCCATTTACTATCTTTCCATTAACCATCGCGCTGCAATCTATAACGCCATCATTAATGGCATCAACGGAAAATTTTAGTCCCTCATCTCCTGTATAAATATAAGACCCCTTTTTTATAAATGTGCTTATGTCAAAATTTAAATTTAAAACGTCTGTTGTGTTTTTATTGTATCCAAATTTGATTTTTTGCCCACTTTTAATTTCCATCTCACCATCAATACTATTAACGCGTATTTTAGGTCCTGGGAGATCTGCGCATAACTCTATTTTTTTCCCTATTTTATTTGAAATATCCCTTATTTTTTTTGCATATTTGCCCCATTGCTCTGGTTTGCCATGCGACATATTGATTCTTACAATATCTGAATGCTTTATGACCTTTTCAAGATTTTCTGATGAATCTAATATGGGTC
>JAJZDT010000149.1 GCA_021851535.1 Microcaldota archaeon
GTTGCGCTTTGGACTAAATGCCCAAATCCCCAATGCTGCCACAGCAATTAACAATCCTTCTTTAGCATATTGGAACGGATATTTAGTACCAGCATATGTTAAAGGCTCATCCTACTATATCAATAACCAGCTCACAATCCCTCAAACCCCCACAGATTATTATGATCAGATTACTAATGCTTATAAATCAGGCGTGAATATCACAAACGTTTCATCTCTTCCAACCAATGAACAGCAAATGCTTCAAAACAACGTTGAATTTTCAACAACAGTCAATCCAGCCGGATCCCCAAATCTAGCAACCTCCCAAAATAATCAAGCCACGCAAGCAAGCCCAGCACTCAGTCCAACAGATGCTCTAAATATAGCAAATCTTGCTGCAACTACTGGAAGTTTAGGCCTTGGGCTTACAGGGCCAACAATAACGAATCTATATTTAAGTGGAATTACCAACCCAGACACCGTTAAAAAATGGTATACTTCACTCACCCCACAGCAAAGAACTGAAATAACTGCTGGAGATCAATTCAGTGTATATTATAATCCGAACGCTGCACAAAATACACAGCAATTGTTACCAATTACAGAATTAAATGGTCAGGGTCAAAAATTCATTAATAATCCAACTCAGCAAACTCAAGCAGAAAACTACTTAAACGAAGCAGAAAACTATTTATCATCAGTCAATCCAATAGTCAATCCAATAAATAGTCTAATAACTAATAACCCTAAAGCAAACGTAGATCTTGGGCTAGCTAAAAATAACTTAAATTCAATTCTAGCTAATATTGGAGTAGAAGGATATAATACATTAAATAATGCTTATTCAAATGTTGTAAATAATGCAACCCCTCTAGTTACAAATGCACTATCCGCCGGACAAAAGCTAAGAGAACTAGCCCAAAAAATGCCCCATCCAGCTCCTCCTCAATATCTTCAAAATATTGATGCTCAAATTTCAGCTGCTCTAAACACAAACCCATCCCCAAAATACGAATTAGGTTATGCTTTAGGAAATGCAATTCTAAATAATGAAATTAATAAAAATCAAAATACGAATAATCCATCCGCAGTTAAAGAATTCGGATCAATGTATTTCAATCCAAAATTAATAGATTACAGATTACAGCAAGCAGCATTTAATACTCCTCAGGCAATATCTAATCTCTACAGAACTTTCAATGGTAACCCTAACTCGGAATTACCAACCCCATTCTATTCATATCTTCAATCATCTCTTCCCCAAAATATAAATAATTTAGTCCAAAGCGCAACAAATAACGTGCAAAATCTCAACATCCCCAACGCATTTAAAACACCACTTCAAGTTGCAGGCACCATAGATCAATTCGGAGTGCAAATTCCCAACCAATATTTCTCATCAATAGGTTATTTAGGATCCCCAAAACAAAATCCATGGCAAAGCGCCTATGATCTAGCCTTATTAGGTAGTACAGCTGTAATGCCAGAAAAAGCTTTCGGTTATGGATTAATAAATGGAGGTCTTCAAACAGGAATTAATCAAATATTCCCAACCGGCGCTTCACCCTATCAAGCGTTCGGTCAAGGATATCAATTCGGAGCTGCAAGTGCACCATTATTCGTAGGCGCCCAAAAGCTAGGAGAACTAGCCCAAAAAACATTATTTGAAAATCCAGACACTTTAACTAACTATCAAGATATTATCGATAGAAACAATGCATTACTCAAAGGCTTAAATAACTCAAATTATCCCATGGACATCCAGCAAGCAAACCAAATATTAATAAGCAATCCTGGTTATGTTAACGGATTATCCCAAACGCAAGTTGCAGACATTCTCAAAAATTTAGGAAGTGATCAAGGTATCTCTAAATTAGATGCAATAGCCGGATCCCAAAAAGCAATAATGACAGATGAAATATTAAATAATATGAATCAAGAAATTGCAGCAAGATATGCAAGTTTCCTTCCAACAAGAATATTCAATTTGGCAGGTATTCCCCTATATCAGGCACCAACATCTGCTTTATTAGGTGGTATAAACGCAGCAGAAGGATACGCTCAAGGCCAAACTTCCCCATCCCAAATAACAAATAATCTTTTATTAGGTTATATGCTCGGTACTGGCCTTCAAACAGGAACTGCTGTATTAGGCTCCTTGCTCGGCAGAGCCAAAACTGCAATAGAATTATATAAAGATCCTAAATCTAATATGATAGATCTTCGCGGACCGCCATCAATCAATGAAAATGGAAAATTATATTATCCATTTGAGCTTCAAACCCCAGATCAAGCTGTGGCAGCAAGATTCTTAATGTCCACAACAGATAAAATCGTACAAGTACAAGAAATAGCAGATCAAATAAAATTAGCTGCAGATAAATATAAATTAGATCCGGAAGAGATTCAAAGCGCATTGCTAAGTAATTCAAAAGACGGTACTCTAAAAAGCAACTATGCAGACGTTGTTGATAGCTTAAAACAAACAATAGCAAACCATGCCAGCCCATCAAATATCGCGGAAAAAATAACTACATCTGGAGAAGAAATAACCCCGAAAAACATGCCAGCAGACCCTCTACGAAAAGCCTTCTATGACTATCAAGGATTATTCAATTCAGTAAGCGCAAAAGGAGGCGAAGCTAACGTATATAATTATTTGGGAGTACGTGCCACTTTAAATGATGCATTATCCTCTGAAATACAAGGTGGAAATAGAGCAGATATTGTAACTAATATGTATCATCCTAATCAATACTATTCATTCAAAGATTATATCAATTATCTAAATGATAATAACGCAAATCTGAAAATGGAAGATATCCAAGCCCAAACCCAAAAATTATATTCAGAATTACAAAAAATATCCTCAGACCCTAAAATATCTATAGAAGACCAATTAAAAAAATCCCAGGATCTATTAACTTCCCCAAAATATAAATCATTAGAAAATCTATATTCATTATATATTACAAAAGCCAATTCTTTAGGCGCAACTCAAATAGATACCTTCCACCCTCCATTATTAGGACAAGGCGAATTAGAAACTCAAACCCCTGTGGGAATGACTGAAAAACCAGTATATAATATATCTACTCAGCAGCCAATAAGTCATCCAAACATCATAATAGAGCCTAATACTGGAATGTTTAATGGAACAATACTTGAAAACATATTCCCAACATTCCATTTTGGTCTGCAAACGATAGCATCCCCCCAACCATTTGATTTATCCGATAAAGAAAAATCAATATTAAAAGTTATAGGAAATGGAAGGGCAGATTTAGCTTTAGAAATGTTAGACAATTCAAACCTCCAAATCAATTCAATGAATTTACTCTCTCGTCCGCAAATAGATGAAATACTAAATGTAATTTCTCAGCCGAAATATACTGATGTATTCGGTACGTCAACATCTCCTGACCAATACGCGCACACGTTCCAGAATTTTGTGGATGACATCAGTAAAACATTGAAAGTTCAATCTCCAGAATTACAATTCAATAATGGTATTGATTCTATAGCTATGATTAAAATGACCCCAGGACAACGACCTATAATATATGTTAATATGCAAGAGCTTCAATTTAATGCGTTCAGATCCGGCGCCCCAGTAGATTCATTTTTAAAAGAAGCTATAACTCACGAATTAATGCATCTATATACTAACACTTATCTTCCAAACTTTAATTTCGCAGATGTTACTCCGGAAGAAATGCAGAAATTAGAAATTCCAACAGAAGAATATACATCAAAAGCCCAAAATCCTCTAACCAAAGAAGCATTAAAAATTGAAAATCCCCAGCAGACCCTCAATAATGAAGCTATTATCCGCCAGTTCACAAACGAATATATTGATAACCCTTACAGAAATCCATTAGACACATCACTCCAAGCAGAAGAAACTCAACCCCCCCCAAGA
>JAJZDT010000019.1:0-1911 GCA_021851535.1 Microcaldota archaeon
TATAGGAGAATTATATAACCAGCGTATATCATTTGTTAAATTATCCAAAACTATGCTCATACCATATGGCGCAGCATGTTTTTGCGCATTAGGCGTGTATGCATAATTAAACCATAATGAGACACTAACCTCATTTACATTTGGATTTAATATTCGTGCACGATACTTTGGAGTATTAAGCCAACTATACATTGCATTTGCAACATACATTTCTGTCTGGGCTGATGATGGAATCCGCTCTTTATAGCTTATATAATCCACAACCTCTCTTATATATTCATGACCACCATAAACATTATTTCTCATATTTGGCGTCATTGCTAGCCCATCAGTCGTTGTTGTAGTCTTAGAAAGACCAACATATAATGCATGCTGCTCTGTTGCAATTAAATTCATATTATCAACAGTACTAAGCCCTGCTTTTTCTCTTGCCTTATTTACAAGATAAAATAAAAAGCCTTTGCCGACATTGCTCTGCAATTGCGCCTTCTGATTTAAATTTAAATCATAACGATGTGCAAGCTCCATTGAACGTACATCATGGTATAATTTTGTTTTATGATATGCAGCTATAGATTTTTTATAATATTCATGCTCTGCGCCACTATACGCTACAGGCTCACTACTATAGGTAGTGTTTTGCTGGGCTACTAACGAATATGCATTAGCATCTGCTGGCGTTCGTAAGAACATGCCAACTGCCAATGCACCTGCAACAATAGATGCTCTTAAATACCCATTCTTAATCGTATTTTTTTCCATACTATCTTATACACTCTTACGGTATGTGTATATAAATTTTTTTATATAGTCCGTCATTTAGCGTATATATAGGATATCCATTTATGTTATTAGGTTATCTGATATGAGATGCCGCATTGCTGCAAAAATGCGCTATCGCCAACAAATGTTAATTTATTATTTATTATTTTTGTCGCATTCTCACTACTATATCCAACAGATATACTTGGGGTTGAATTTCCATAAGACAAACAGGCACTTGAGCTTGTATATGTATAATTCTTTAAAAGCGAACCCAAACCTCCAGGATTATAAACACATGAATTATTATGCAAAACATATAAATTTATACTATTTGCAGGCCTATGCGCGCTGGTAGGCCCAGTTAATTCTTCTATAAGAGCGGCCTCGCATGATATCATATAGGGGTATGCAACCGAATTATTATCATTTATATATATACTGACATTCTTTGCACTATTAAAATTGGATTTAAATGTATTAAATGACTGATTCCCATTATTTATATACGGGACACTATAAAAGATTGCGCCAAAGAGTATAACAATTATTAGAACACCTAATGCAACTATTGCAAGCCCTCTTTTTGTAATTGAGGTTTGAGGCTTTTTATTATTTGCATTTTTTGTATGCAATGCCTGCTCCTTTGCTTTCTCAGTTGTTTTTGTATTGATAGTCTGCTTAATATGCGCAACGCTCTTATGCGTACTTTTGTTATTTAAATTCTTCTTAACTGCCATTAACACACCTATTTTAATATGCTGGATAGATAACAGGAATTTGTTGATGTTGGAACACCTCCAGCGTATAATATATTTCCATACATGCCTTTATAAATTATGTAATTGCTATTATTCTCGCTTATAAGTATAGATGGCTCACCTGTACCCACAACACTATTTATGCAGTTTGGATTTGCAAAACCTGTAGAATTTGTAACGCTGCAGACAAGATTCTTCTCGTTTATTATGGTGACATTCTTTTTTGCGAGTTTTGCAGATGCAGTTATAGAATTTATACATGATGTAACCGAGGCATTTATTTCAGAACTTCTATTCACTATTATAGCAACATTACTGCTATGATTGTATATGGATATGAAATTATCCACTGGCAGTGAGTTATTTGCGCTCGATGCTAGAGCATATG
>JAJZDT010000019.1:1989-3861 GCA_021851535.1 Microcaldota archaeon
CCTTTAATTTATGCCTTTTATGCAACTTTACGTATGTCAATTGGTATATTATTCCTATTATGATTATACCAATTATAAATGAAAGCAATCCCGCATAGAGAGGAGCAATCGCATTTCTTGACATTATATTAGATGCGGATATGCCTGCAAGCGGCATTACAAAAAATGAGTCTATTGACTTTACAACATTTGGCATGCTAAATGGCGTACCATACTTACTTGCATTTGAAGATATTGCATTTGCTTGTGAGGTTATAGCGCTCAAATTACTATAATTTATCCTATTATTAAATGTTGCAAGCAGAGCACTGCTAGAAGTTGCTAGTGCAGCAACATTATTATCGTATGGATAATCTAATTGCTTTGATAACACAATACCGGAGCTTGCCTCTACCGCGTTATATGCTACAGTATATACCGAACTTATATTGGAATAGTACTCATTAACCCTTTTCATTAGTGACGATAACGTTATATTTGCAGCGGTTATATTCTGATAAATGCCCTTTGACTTAATTGAGTTAAACGTATTCTGCATAGTTGATACAAGCGCATACATACCCGCATTATATACTTTTGAATCGATATACGACGCATTTTTGATTGTTGCATTATATAATTTAAAAGTTTTATTTAACAGCACATTATCGTATATCGAGGTATTCACCCTTATTATTACAGGACCTAAATAAGACTGAGCAAGAGCAGTTGAATTTCTTACTATTAAATTTATGCTGCTATTAGATACTGGAAGCGCATTTATCTTATTTATGTTGGATTTTGCATTATTTGCAAGCGTATTATTAAATGTCAATGTATTACAAAAGCTTAACAGCTGACAATACCAAGGAGATGATAACGATACAAATACGGGGCAGTTTTTAAATAGTGCCATGTCAAATCCAGCAGGCGGCGGGAATAGAGGATTTCTCTGCAGCGCTTGAGGCGTATTTATAATTCCGGATGCATTATTTGTAAGTGCATTTATATAGTTATAATAATTTGTGTTATTTATCTTGGACTCCAATTTTGTAAAATTAGAGTAGCTTGAATTATATGAATCATATATCTTTGAAAAATTTATTATCGCATTCTCTATTACAGGTTGCGTGCTTGTATTTGAAAGATAACCGCTGCATGCGGATACTGTCTGACAAGAATAACAGTAATTTGCCGTAGTGCATGTATAACTGCCATTTAATCCGGTATTCTCAAGGCATTGTGCTATTGATTTTGCACCATTGCTAACAAATGCAGATACATTATATTTTAATGCATTAAGTGTTGATTGATTTAATGCATATTTATTAAGTATGAACTCGCGCAATAGAGGCGTTATTGTCTTATTATTGGCGATTATTGAATAAGGAGCAGTGCCATTTATTACTATGTAATTGTTGCCCGTTTGCATTACTATAAAATTGCTGCCAAAGTATGCCATAGAATAATATGTTGAGCCATTTATTATCGCGTTTGGTATATATATTGAAATTGAGGATCTTACACTTTGATTTATCTGTATGGTGCTCTGACCAAAAGCGCTAGCGCCAACAACAACCATTAACATCGCAAATAACATATATTTTGAATTCATTAATACACCGAGATATTTGTAGAACAATTACAATAAAGGTTTATAAACATATTTGTTTTTATGTCGTAGATTTTATTTAACATTAATTATTTGTGTTAAAAATGGTTTACTTACTTAACCTCGCCACTTTGAGTAGCGAAGTATCTAACCTTATTCTCTAACCCGATTCGCCAAATCGACTTTTACCAGCGCAGATTAAGGTTTTTATCTCCATATCGAAGGGGAAAATCACCCAAAACTGCCCTGATTGGCGGTGAAAGATTGCTTACGATCCTTAT
>JAJZDT010000016.1 GCA_021851535.1 Microcaldota archaeon
ATCGATGGGTTATTCTCACTTTAAAATCAAGAATAGCTAACGATAATAATGCAGAATTAAGATTAATTGATCTCGATGCGTTAGCTGATAATGATTTTGATGATGAAATTGAAGGAAAGACTTTTCATATCAGCAAACCGAAATCTACTAAAACTACTTCTAAGATTTGTAATGATGTAATTTCTGATGATGAACCCGATTTTAGTGATGATGAATGTATTGATATTTATGATATCAGCTTCGACGATGATGATATTAAACCTATAAAAAACAAACTATCTAAAACAAAATCATTAAAGTTAGTCAAGTGTTGCTATTGTACGAAATCTATTAATCACAAATCTGCTAAGGATACTATAATAATCGATAAAAAGACTAGATTTTTGTGTTCTGATAAGTGTGTTAAGGATTATGATCGTATGATGTGGTAACTTTTTGGATATGCTTAAATAAATTAGCTTTAGAGATAATTTATTTATGTCTCCTTATTGGATTTAGTTAGAAACATTACATTAATGTTGCCTCCTGTACGTGTTTCATTAACTTGCCTCTTAAATGAAGCCAAGCCGTAACATTAGTAGGCTTGGCACTCCTGGGTGAGAAACTTGAAAGCTCTATAGGGTGTTTGATTTTTTCATACTGCCTTCTTTGGCTCCGAGAATTTTTTTTCGGAGCCAATTAAAAACAGATATGGTAATTACTTTTTTTAGATGGCTCTGAAAATGACCAAAAAATGTTATTTTCAGAGCCAAAAAAAACGGATATGGTAAGTATATTTTTTTTCTCTTCACTTTCAGAGCCAATAGAAATAGGATAAGGATAATAAATGGCTCTGAAAATGTTAAAAAATCTCTGAAAATGTTACCAAACGTTGGACTTTTATATCTATAACAATTTCAGAGTTTTGACATTTTAAAATAGCAAATAGTCATTTTAAAATGATTATTATTACAATAATTCGTTATTTGCTTTAGTATATCCATTTTATGTATCTACTAAAAACCTAACAGTTGGCAAAATTACATAAATATTCATACTACCCCCTTCCCTCTATAACTCCCATCCCCATTATTATATGATTTGCTGTTCCACAGCCACGCAGTCGGCTTACGCCTTTGCGCTCCTGGCCAATGGGCTGCGCGCCCCCTGGACCCCGTCGCTCGCCGCTAGGCAGACAAGCTACGACGTTTTTGCTTACGCCAAAACGCTTCGCTTGTAAAAATTTTCTGAGTTACTCGGATGATTCGTCTTCTTGTATTTCGTGTTCTGTATCTGTTTTTACTAAATCTTTGTATTTTTTATTAACATGATCCAATACTTTTGTATATAGTCTTGTATTTTTACTTACCTTATCAATTACATGTCCCTTTGTTAAATATCGCTTTCCTTCTTCTGGTTTTATGTCAAACTTTTTCCCAACCTCCTTTACCATACCAGCCCCCAACATATTCAATTTACGATTTATTTTTTGCTTCTTTGTTTCGTTTTTCCTTGTCACTGCTTTCTTTGATCCTCCTTTTTGTATTTTTTCAAACTTGACTTTCTTATCTTTTCTATCAGCTTGTTCTGTTTGGGGCTCGTGTACTTTCTGCATCGGTGGTTCTTTTTTGACAATATCTTCTTCGTCTGTTAAATTTATGTCATCCGAATCTGATTCTGGTATATCTATATTTATGTATTCAACCTCGACATTATCGTTAATATTTTCCCGTCTTTGTCGCTCTATTTCCTTTTTTTTGTATATAATATCTCTAAATTCGTTCAGGAATATCGTTTTCATCAAAATTTTTTTACCTTTATTAACTGGATTTGTTTCGGATGATATACATTCTTCAGTAAAAGATATCATTCTATAAAGAAGATCCTCCATTGTTTTGCTATACTTATCCATTAGTTATAATTTATGAGTATATTTGTATGTTCATAAATTATATTAGTTGTTATCTGGATATCTATTTGGTGTCTTTTTAATGTATTCAGGATGCTGCCATTCATTTATTGCGATATCAATGCCCTTATATTTTGCACCTATCGGTAGTTTTTCATCTTTCAATACTGCTGTTAATTCATCCTGAGCATCTTGATCCAAATATATATTACCGTATCTGTCTTTTACATATTTCATCAAAATATCATATTCATTATTGACAACTGTACCACCTTTCTGTTGTCTTTGTCTAAGATCATCTATTGTTATCCACTTAACTTGTTTTTCTACATCATCATCACTATCATTATCTTGTCTATAATGTATTTTTCGTTTTATCCGTTTTTCATGACCCCCTACCATCTTTTCTGCTAATTTATGAATCTTTGATAAAATATGTCGACACTTATTCGATCTTGAGTATTCTATTCCACATATATCGCATGTAACTCGATCGTTTGGTTTAGCCTTATCCTCTTCTGACATTGGTCTTCTCCCCATTATGTTTAACTTATATGAATATTTTATTCTCGTTATTTTATACTAACTTTTATATAAGTATCCTTTTTTTAAACTCGTTAAAATATAAGAGTTAAAAATCTCACTATATAGTTATATCCCTCAATACAACTATATTATGACTTCAAAAACTTCAAAAGCTATTAAATCTACTAAAGATTTAAAAAAATCATCTAAAAACGTAAAAAACCAGTCTAAAAACGTAAAAAAATCATCTAAAAACGTAAAAAACCAGTCTAAAAACGTTAAAAAACAGTCTAAAAACAAACCAGTAGCTCAAGTTCAAGACTATTCATTTAAAGTAATTAGTGACGACAAGTTTAGATTACAATCACAAAGGGTATTTTTTACATACAAAAATCATATTCCCTTCGACCAACTTATTGAATTTATTAATAATTTGTTCCCTATTAGCCAATATGTAATTTGTCATGAAATCGGTGACGAACATCACAATTATGAACATACACATATTAGTATCGAGTTTGACAAAAAGATTAATATACGTTATTGTAGAGCATTTGATTTTAATTTCAATAATGAGGTTATACATCCTAATATTGGTACTACCAGAAATTGGCCAGCTTCTTGTATTTACTGTTTAAAGATGTGGAGGAAGGACCCCAATAATAAGAACTGGGAAGCTAATTTTGATGTTATTGAATATCTCAAGGGTAAAAATCGTAATAAATGTGTTAAGGAATGCAATATATTGGAGTTATGTAAAAAAGCTAAAAATACCAAATCAGCCAGCGAATTTCTTCAAAGTGAAGTGAAAGATTTACGCGATGTTGTACCCTTATTGCAAATTTATAATAACAAAGATTATCCCACAGATCCGAAACAGCTCAAATATTTAGAAGCTTTCGAAAAAAATATCAGAAAGTGGCAAGCTGATCTATATAATGTACTAGACCAAGAACCGGACAGGCGTAAGATATATTGGGTTGTTGATAAAATTGGTGGTCAAGGTAAGTCGGATTTTTGTAGTTATGTCGATACTCTTAAAAAACCAGATACATGTCTAACTATTGCTTCTACTGGAAGTCTTCGCGACATATCTGATGTTATTAGAAATTGGATGGATCGCGGTGCTTATCCCGAAATTATATTAATTGACCTTCCTAGAACATTCCAAGAAAGGGATTCGGTTTATACACTTATTGAATCTGTCAAAAATGGTCGTTTAACTTGTACAAAATATAAGGGCTCTACACTAAAATTCTATCCTCCTCATGTAATGGTCTTCTCTAATTGGTTACCGGATGTTACTAATTTATCTAAAGATCGATGGGTTATTCTCACTTTAAAATCAAGAATAGCTAACGATAATAATGCAGAATTAAGATTAATTGATCTCGATGCGTTAGCTGATAATGATTTTGATGATGAAATTGAAGGAAAGACTTTT
>JAJZDT010000095.1 GCA_021851535.1 Microcaldota archaeon
CAACGCTGATTTTTACATTAGAAATACGATATGCAAGGTAAAAATCTAATCCAGGATTAGATGAAATATACATACGAGAGCCAATTTGCAAGTCATTATTTGTTGAAAAATCTAGTATTACACCGCCATCAAAGCCATGATCTGGGTTTTCAATATCTTCCAATTCTTCAGAGAATATCGATTTTCCATCTTTGCTAGTGATTCCTTTTAATTTGTGTTTAATGAAACTTTCTTTAAGGGTAAAATTTTTGAACGTATATAAGCCATATGCAGCAGCAGATATTTCTGATTTTGCGCTAAATGAACAAATTAACGCCAGTAAAAATAACTTAGATGTTTTCATGGAATGTATTATATTATTTAATATTTATTAAAGCAATGGTGTAGTAGACATGATTAAACAATGTAGTCATTAACTAGTTTTTAAAACTTTTGTTAGCAGTTTGTTTAGAACAAGTTGATAAAGTTGCATCATAAATGATCTTGCTTCATTTTACAGCCAGAATATAAAATAGACCTATGTTTATTGTTTTTCCAGGGCAAGGTAGCCAGAAAATGCACATGGGTAGAGCTTATGCTGAAAATGCTGATATCATGAAATATATTCAATTAGCTAGCAAAATAACAAACAAAGATATCAAACATCTTGTTATGGATGCTGAAAGTGAAGAGCTTAATCGTACAGAAAATGCACAATTAGCTATTTTTGTAATGACGTATGCTTTGTTTAAACTTTTTGAGCCAACATTAGGTCAGATTAATGCGTTTGCAGGTCATTCGTTGGGTGAATATATTGCTCTGGCTGCTAGCCGAGTTCTTTCTTTTGAAGATGCTTGTTTGCTGATTAAAGAGCGTTCTGATTTGATGAAGCAGGTGCATGGGAAAATGATGGCTGTTTTGAATATTAGTCCAATTGAAGCAAATATGATTTCTTTGTTAGCGACTGAAAATGAAGAAGCGTGCTATGTTGCAAACTATAATTCTACTACGCAAATTGTGCTAAGTGGTAACGAAAATGCGATTGTACGTGCGCAAGAAATTGCATCTAAATTCGGTAAAAGGGGAGTGTTGTTGCCAGTTTCTGGTCCGTTTCATTCGCCATACATGAAAGATGCCTGTGATAAATTGCTGCCTGTTATTGATAAATTGCAATTGAATGAGCCAAAAGTTCCAGTTATTAGCAATATTTATGCAACACCAGTTACTCATTGGAAGAGTGTAATTGGTTGTCATATGAGGGCTCCGGTACGTTGGCAAGAAACGCTAGAGACTATGAAAAAAATGGATGAAACAGCAGAGTTTATAGAAATTGGCGCTACAACGTTGCTTACTAGCATGGCAAAGCGCGATGGATATAATATTAAGTATATTTAGGAGTAGTTTATGAAGAAAGCGTTAATAGTAGGTGCAAGTGGAGGTATTGGAAAAGCAATTTTAAAAGATTTTTATCAAGACTATGATGTTGTTGCAACGAGTACAAAACAAGAAAAATTAGACGCTCTAAAAGATGAATTTCCTAATATCAAAACTGTTGTGTTTGATCATACAAAGCGCGAAGAAGCGGATGTTATCAAAGCTGCTGTTGCCGCTGTTGGGAAAATTGATTGTATTGTAATTGCTAGCGGAATTACGTCTGATAGTCTTTCAATTCGTCTAAGCGACGATTTGTGGGATAAAACGATTGAGGTGAATTTGAGTTCCTCGTTTAGGTTGATAAAAAATGCTTATATGCAAATGAATCGTGCGGGTACTATTATTGTGCTTTCTTCTGTTGTAGGGAAAATGGGAAATATAGGGCAAGTTGCATATTCAGCA
This sequence comes from Microcaldota archaeon, assembly GCA_021851535.1. The sequence continues at coordinate 1,816 of JAJZDT010000095.1, forward strand.
AGCAAAGGTGGGTTAGAGGCTATGGTGCGTACTCTTGCACGTGAATTTGCCTCAAAAGGTATTACAGTAAACGCAGTGGCACCTGGTTTTACTCAAACAAAAATGACACAGATGTTTGATCAAGTGCAACTATCTAAATTGATTCCGCTAGGTCGCATGGCGCTGCCAGAAGAAGTTGCGTTTGCTGTTAAGTTTTTAGCTAATGAGAAAGCTAGCTATATCACAGGACACACGCTTGATATCAATGGTGGATTATGGATGTAAATTATGGATGTAAAGGTCGCATTGTGTTGCCAGAAGAATTTGCTTTTGCTGTTTTAGCTAATGTTTTTTTGGCTAATGGGAAAGTTCATTATATCACAGGAAACACGGTTGATATCAATGGTATGTAAGTTCAATATAAGATTCTTGTTATAATATCGCAGTCTAAGCATTATCTTAGCATAGTTCTTGTAACTCTCTTTTATTCGAGAATTATAAGTGTGTTTTTTTCATTGGATGTTTATTTTTAGATTGATTTTTTTTGCATAAAAAATTTTTTGCCACCATAATTTTTTGCTATCATATTTTATATTTTTTAAAAACTTAGTAATAAAAAACAGTTTTTGAAGTCTCTTATGTTTGATAATTTCTAGCCTTTTTGTGCTTTTCGTTTATATTCTCAATTCTGTGTTTTCTGCAATGTGTTTTTTGAATTTTAAATTGCTTTTATGTTGGTTTTGCATGAGATCATATCATTGTTGACTTAAACTATAATTGGAATATAAATTAATCAAGGAGATATTTATATGGATAAAAAATATAAATTAGTTATTTTAGGGCAAGCGGTATTAACCTTTTTGTTTGCAGATTTTTCGCTTATGAATATGGTTAAATCATTGAATGTAACAATGAATAAAGAGATTTCTTTGTTTTCTAATATCGCAATCTTTTCATTTATCATTATTGCTTTGTTTTTTTACTTAGGTCTTGAACTTATTAAACGTCGTTTTCTTAAAAGAGGATGGAAATATTTTATTATTTTTCTAGGTTTATTGATTGCAACAGGTTTGATACGTGTGTTAGCTGCTAATTTTGGATATAAGTTAGACTATAGCCAATTGTTTTGGATCGTTGAGGCAGTGATTTTGTTGTTATTTACAGCCGCTAACTATTTTGTACGCAAAAAGTTAGAAAAACCTAGCGATAAAAAGCGATTTGTCAAATGTGTTTTGTTTGATGATGTTATGATTTTTCTGTACGGATTTATTGTTGGCATCGGCAATGGATTTGCTGTGGGAGTTCTTATTCGTCTAGGTTAGACTATGACCTAATATATTGATATACTCGATTTATAATAGTTTTTAAGTTTTCAATAAGATTTAAAAACAAATAAAGGAGTTACCATGTTCTTTCAATACTTTATTCTTACGATGTTTTTTGTTTTTTTAGTTAGAAGTGCAGCAAGAGGGTTTACAAGTGAATTGATCTCTCTAGTTTTCACAACTATTGCAGCGTCTACTTCGCTGTTTTTGTATAAACCTTCCATTAAGTATGCCTTAATCTCAGTAGCGATTTTTTCTGTGATTCAATCTATTGGATTGTATGTTGCATTTAGTAATAAACGCGCTGGTACGTTCCAATTGCTTTGCGGTATTGCATTGGGTATTTTCAAATTTTTCCTTTTATTGACTGTTGCAACTTCAATTGTGCTGGCTACAAATTTGATTGCTCCAGAATTTATGGAAAACAATATGATTAAAGTAGTTTTGCCTTATGCAAAATCAATGACTTGGCTTTTTACTAAACTTGCTTAAGTATTGTTTTTATATTTTTTATAAAAGTCAAGAACAAATTTTGAGATATTTTTTAAAATAGTTGCAGCTTTAAGGTTGGATGAGACTCTCCATCATCTTTTGGCATTTTTATATTTTAGTCATTATTACTGGTGCTGAGTATATGTTTGATTTTTAAAATAGTTTTTTTGAAGCTCAACTATTTTAAAAAATATCTCAAAATTTGTTCTTGACTTTTATAAAAAATATAAAAACAAT
>JAJZDT010000029.1 GCA_021851535.1 Microcaldota archaeon
AATAAATAATGACTATTCTTTGGTGCAATTATTTTCTATATTAAGAATAGTCATTATTTATTGTATCGCCTCTTTTTCATACACGCTACAGATTATACAATTAATATGTTAGTAGATCAAATAGACCTATTGATAAATATTACAGTATCAGTTGCCGTTTGAAAAACTAGATAATTACATAATTATTTTTAGATAACACACAATTATATCATAAAAATTTATGTACTTCTTATACGTTTTATTATTATATTACCTATCTCATCTCCTGTAGTAACTTCTGGTAGTACCATCCGTTCGACACCCGCCTTACTTAATTTTGCAATATCGTCAAACCTTGATATTCTGCTTATTATCTTTATTCGCTTGCTTATAGACCTTGCAGTGACTGCGGTTAGCGCATTCTTTATAGGATCGATATCACATAGTATTAGGGCTTTTGCCTTTTGCATGCCCATGTTCATTAGAGTCTCAACAGCGCCTTCATTTCCAATTATAGCATATCCACCAGATTTAAATATATGCTTGGCATCACGCTCATTACTCACTATTGTTATAGTGGTTATACCCTTTTTCTTTAACTCTTCTGCAAGACGTTCGCTAAAATTATTATAGGTGCTTAATATTACATGATCATTAAACTTTTTTATTTTTGATAGTAGCACACGCTCCTGTAATTTAAACATATGTACAGTATCAAAAAACCATGCAGCTACAAGAACTGTGAGTATTGGAAAATCTAGTGCGCCTAATAAATCCGCAACCAAAAGAAACGGATTTTTATAAGCAATTGCAGCTGGTATTATCCCAGGGTATGAGACGTTTAAGAAATTTGATATACACCATATTATCGCATTTCCTATATTAAGCCCAGCAAGCAATGCAAGCGCAAATGATAATATAAAAAGCACAACTATTAATGATATGAAAATATAACTTGTTTTGCCTATTGTTGCCATATCATCTACCTTTAAGCTTTGCAACAATGTTGTTGCCTAAATCTATCCCGACAAGTATTTCGGGTATTATGCATAAATCAGCGCCTGCGCGTAGCATCTTTGTTACAGAACTCTCCTCGTTTATGCGTATTATTGTTCGTACTTTAGGCGCTATCTTCTTTACAGTTATCACCCCAACAATATTATCAAAATCATTATCAGAACCGAAAATTATGCCGCTTGCGCTCTGTATTGATGCATCATTTAGATATAACTCATTTTTAAAATCCCCCTCGACTACAACATAGCCAAGTGATTTTAACATGTCGGCATTGGCCTGATTCTTCTCTATTATAGTAAACTTTTTTTTCTTTGTTGAAAGATCTTTTATCAATCTGTCGGTAAAATTTGAATAGCCACAAACAATTATATGCGACGTACGCCTATGTGCAGCAAAAAGATTAAATTGACGCTTGAAATCTATTGAGGATAACAATTCTATTACAGACGCAATCAAAAATCCTATAACTATTATTTTTACAATTCCATCTATTATAAGTATGCTAAAGAATGGATAAAATAAGCTGCTAAATGGCGCGATATACGGAAGCGCGGCATCATATCCCACTGCATCAAATAGCAATGAAAAAGTAAAGTAACTGCTGTTGTAGATATTTCCCAGAATATATCCCATTATAAGATCGGATGATATTACGAATACAAATGATAGTATTACTATAGAGATTATGCGTTTAAGAGACATGTCTTCTATAGTGCCGCCCATATATGATGACATTAATATAACCTATAATTATCAAAACGTATCAAAGGCCCAATTCCTTTAGTATTTCATTACTAGCGCTCTTTTGCGGTAGTGTAATATAATCCGCACCCGCTTCTAAGAGTTTCTCTTTTAAAAATTCATCATTTGCCCTTGTAACGATAAATATTTCTTTATTTAAATCGCGCGCAGTCAGTATTGTAAATAGATCCTTTGCGTCATTATCCATTACTATAGCTATTGCCTTTGCCGTAGATATAGATGCGTTTTTCAAAACAGGTGATAGTGTGGCATCGCCATGTATTACCTTAAATCCCTTCTCTATTATCCACTTTACCTTACTCTCGTCTGAGTCTATTATGATAAAATCAATTTTGTTCTCTACTAAGACATCCACTATGCGCTGCCCTATTATTCCATAACCGCAAACAATAACATGTCCCGATATGCTTAACTTGTCTGGCATCGCCTCACACTTATAAATAGAAAAAAAGGTTTAAAAGCGTGTATGCAAACACGCGCAGCATGGCGAGATAGAGATAAGACTAATCAAAATAGTAATATAGCTAAAATAGCTATTTAGATCGCTTATTTTTCATAGTTTCTATGCGTTTAACAATAGTTCCAAGACGCTTGAAATCCTCCTTAATTATCGGTACATTCTTCTTTAATCTCACTGCAGCGGCCGGATGTAATGTGGAAAAATAGTATCTATCCCCATCATGTGTTAACAATCCATGATTATGCATTATATTCTCAATCCCAATAGTTGTATTAGCCGCAAGAGATCCGAGTGTTATCACAATTTTTGGATCAACAATCTCAATCTGCTTCTTTAACAGTGGGGCACATATTTCAACCTCTTTTTTTGTTGGCATTCTATTTTTTGGAGGAAAAAATTGGACCGTACTTGTTATATATACATTATTTCTATCTATCCCAGATAGTGATAATAGTTCATTTAGCATCTTTCCGCTCATACCTATAAACGGTTTACCCTCTATATCCTCATTTCTTCCAGGAGCCTGACCGATTATCATTATATCAGCATCTACCGGTCCGTCCCCCTTGACAAAATTACTACTTAAACTCCACCCAGACATTTGCGACATTCTCTTATATTCATTATTCAATTTATTTATCCGTTTATTCTTTCCCAACGAAGACATTCTAACACCCGAATCCTATTCCCATAGGTTCTTTTAATTATCATCTATTCTATTGAATTCAATATAATATATAATACTATCTGTGCATCAGCTCATTTATATTATAATTTAATTTATTGCACAAATTTAAAGATGCCCTAAAGATTTAAATATTACCTTACTGCACAATATTTATATCGGTATTAGTATGACAAATTCTTTAAAAATGATTAATAGCAAATCGCAAAATAACACTAGTGATCTCGCAATTACAACACGTCATGAAAATAATTTATATTCTAATATTATTAGAAAAACAGCAGTTGTTGGAGCGTTATGCGCATCATTTGTATTCTTTGAGCAGAATGCCCTTGGAAATTTTGGGCAACCATTGCAAAAAACTAACATACATATAACACAGAGGGGATTTTCACCAAATGAGAATATACGCATAAATGAATATGCAATACCTATTAACAATAGCAATTATCTAGTTCTTGCTAGTAAAAAAGCTAATGCAAACGGCACACTCAGATTGGATCTAACCGCTTATGCATTAAATCCATTTAATAGTCAATGTATAATTAAAGAGTATGACGCCTCAACAAACAAGCGCATAGATGAATTTGTATTAAATCTTGCAACAAAAGATTCTAGTGCAAGAATTGGACATAATATACGCGCATTAAGTCAGAATCTTTCAGATTATAGCAGCGTTATGCTTGAGAATAATAGACATCCTATAAAAATAAGTGAGAGCAATAAAAGTGTAGCACCAAGTGAAATACCTACAGCAAAACCATTCTTTAATTTTACCGATCCTAACGCAAATAAGAGAGTTGAAAATTTCAAGGAAAATAAAATTGGAATAAAAGAGAGATTTGTTGAATTATTGCATTCGCCTATTGGAGATATATCAAT
>JAJZDT010000088.1 GCA_021851535.1 Microcaldota archaeon
CGCTCGTATTGATGTAGAATAAACGTTTTGATATCTTACTTGTTAATCCATTATCATCCATGTATTTTTTTAGATCATCTTTTGTAAATCCAGGTCCAGCAATTATTATCGATTCCACTTCCATATTCTTTATTAGTGCTATTGCTTCATCATAAAATTTTTTCTCTAACTCATTAAATTCTTTCGGAGTGAGCCTTTTGCTCAAATGACTATATATCTCATTTCTAAATGCTATACCGTATCCTAAAAGATATGCAGATAGTATCTTCTCATCATCTATTGCTATTATGCCAAGTCTTGGCTTTTTAGTTAATGTGACCGCATTCTTTATTACATCTAATATGTAAGAGCTCCATTTATCTTTCTCTATCTCAAGCATATCAGATATTGCGATATTTAGTGTGTGGTAGCTATTGAGCTTTATGTACTCTAATGGATAACCCTCTATTATTTTGCCCGCAATTCTAAGCCGCTCTGAACTTTTATCTAATTCTACCTTTTCAACACTGAGCTTTACCATTACCTCTTTCATATCTCCACTCTTACCATCCTCAGTTTTGAACTTACGCAATGTTTTGGATTTTGCCCTATCCCCTTTAAAGAGTATACGCTGTATAGTCCAAAGATCCTCAAGCGTTTCAAGTTTTACAAACATTGTACCGGATTCGCCATTGAATTTTATAATTTTCACGCTAAATTACCTTGATTTATTATTAGTTACTTTATCTTCTGATATTATATAATATTTGCTTTGATAAATATAGTATCAGATTATAAAATGCCATACATTTATATTATAATTTGTATTACATATAACATTAAAACAATAGATTGATTAGATGATAGAATTTGTAATAATTTCATCGATTACGCAGATAATAACGGGCTCAAGCGCAATCCTGTATAGTTTTATAAAAAGCTATGGTTATCTTGCCATATTCATACTAATGATGCTTGAGGGTATATCTCTACCCGTGCCAAGCGAGGTCATAATGCCGCTTGCAGGATATTTTTCGGCAAATGGATTACTCTTTTTACCGCTTGCCATAATCGCTGGAAGTGTGGGAAATCTCTTTGGTATATTAGTAGATTATTACATCGCATATTATCTAGGAAAGGATATTATCTATAGTAACATCGAAAAAATACATATAAAACGAGCAACGTTAAATGCCTTTGATAAATGGTTTGAAAGAAATGGAAATATAGTTGTATTTACCACAAGAATGGTACCGGTAATAAGAACAATCGTCAGCTTTCCAGCAGGATTTGCACGTATGGATATCAAAAAGTTTATACTATATTCATTTATGGGAAGCCTTATCTGGGATATTGTTTTAGCGTTGTTTGGGTACTATGCACTCCCTTCAAATAATGCAGTTTTGATACTACTATCAATAGGAGTTTTCATAATAGCATTATATATTATCTATAAACTGCACAGCAAAAGCATGAAAAAAAGTTTATAGCGCCTTATCTATTTGTACTATTGCAAATACTGCAATCGCTTCGCCATTTCCAGTAGGTCCTATATTATGATTAGTCTTGTCCTTTATATTTATTTTTGATATGGTGATATTCATTGCACTCGCAAGCATCTTTCGTATATCATTAGAATACTCTATTATGCGCGGCTCTTTTGCAACATAAGTGATATCAACATTTGTTATTGTCCATGCATAACCATAGATTAAATCTACAGTATATCTTAGAAGATCCACACTTCTAAGCCCATTATAATTAGGATCTGATTTTGGGAAATATCTATCTATATCGCCAAAGCCCGCCGCCCCGAGTATTGCATCTATTATTGGATGAATAATAACATCAGCATCATTATCCCCTATTAAACCTTTTGGAAAATTTATCTCCACACCACCTAGTATAAGTTTCTTATTTTCCACCAGTTTATGTATATCATAACCAAGGCCAATGGGCATCAAATCACTCGGGCTAAAAATCTTTCAAACGCTCTAATCTAAATCACTACGAATAATTATATTATTATCTTTTAAATTGAACATATTGTATCATTACTAAAATTGAAAAATTCGGACATGTCAAAAAGATTTCTCTCAGATAATTTTTTGCTTGCAACTATATCATTTAAAGTACTATATGAAAAGACCTGAGGTGTAATGATCGTAATATCGCCATCCTTTTTAACCGCATAAAAGGCATAACCAAACCCTTTTGCTTTTATAATCAGCTCTTTTAGACAGTCAATGTCAATAAATGACTTGGAGCAATCATGCAGTATCATAATGTCGCAGCCTTTTGCGTATAACATGGCATTTCTAAAAAGTTCATTCGTATTGGGCTCCTTAACTATTATTTTTTTAACATTTGTTATGCGCATACGCCTTATTATACTACTACAGCGTTCAACATGCATATTATCTAGCAGTATTATGATATGTGATATTTCTTTAACTAATAAAAGCTGCTCTAAGGTTGCTTCAAATATAGATCGCCCATTAGAATTTAGAAGTATATCTGAGTTACAAGATAGTATTAAGCCCACCGTTTCGCTTTTACGTATATTAAATAGCGTATTACTGTTTGTTTTAGTCGCATCATCCTTTAATTCTTCTTTTGAGCCCACACTCTTTAACATGCAAACAATACCCTCCAATCCACCATTAATATATACCTAAAATTATTTATAAATGGTTTTTTTGGCAAATTTTAATATTTTTAGGTAATACCGTAAAAACAGAAAGATTTTTAAGTTTAAAAGATTGAATAATAATAAATACGGAGTAAGGCAGTAAAGCTAATTCTACGTATTGGAAGAGATTAAATGAACGAAGAAGACGAAGGAATGGAAAATAGAGGAGAAAGTAGAGGCAATAGAGGCGGAGACCGCTCCGGAAGAGGAGGTATGAGGATAAAGCCTGACTATTTTATGCCAAAGCCAGTTAAAGTAGGTGACGAAGTTAGCGTGAAGATTGAGGCAGTAGCATCCAAAGGGGATGGAATAGCCAAGGTTGATGGATTCGTGATCTTCGTTAAGGGCGCGAAAGAGGGAGATGAACTAAAGATAAAGATAACAGAAGTGAAAGCAAGACACGCGAACGGAGAGATAGTACAGTAATTATCTATATTCATTTTGGGTCGCTTAGACCCTCTTTTTATTTTTAATTTTAATTGCACATTAATGCAAACAATTGTTCAACGCTATTTTTATACTAAATTTTACTAAAAGCTATTCAAATCCTTTCGTATTAGTTTTATAATTTCGGCATTCTGCTTACCTAATTTATTTAACGCGGTCTCCTGCCTTAACATAACTTTACGTGTATTGTTTATGTCCCTTTCAATACTAGTACATCCCACATACATACCAGCTAAAACAACTGTGCTTAATACCAAAGAAGCGCCAATCAATTTTACATTTTCCATAAAATCATCAATTAAAAATCTGTTCAATGAGATATATATAGATAATGTTTATGGTTGAATGTTTATGAATTAGGCAAAAATATTTTAATTGCGCATCTTATATTGATTTATGAATTACACATTAAAGAATAATATGGATGGCATAACCGCAATAATAATTAATAAAAAAAGCAATAAAATATTATTTTTAAAACGAAGATCCCTGCCATTTATAGTAAATCCAGGGGTGTTCTCTTTTATAAGTGGAAAAAGAAAATATAACGAGAAGTACATAGATACTGCATATAGAGAAATATATGAGGAGACAAAATTATCTAGAGATGAACTTGAACTTAAAGATAATGGAAGTATATTTATATATTATAAAAAATATTC
>JAJZDT010000037.1 GCA_021851535.1 Microcaldota archaeon
ATGTCCTAAAGAAGACTTTTTCAGAAACCATGATATATTTGTTAATTTCGCAGTACTTTTTATAGGTATTTTTTAGCTCCGATTTTAGTATTTGGGAGTTAGAATTATAGCAGCAAATTTCTTCAAAAAAAACCTTCGCAGTATTGCTATATTTATTGTATTGTTGTTGCACAAACTCAACCGACTTGGCCCTTGTAAACTCATTCTGGGCAATGAGGCGAGGCAGCACATACAACAATAACATATTTAATACCCCAGATCGCTCGCTACTGCTAATTATATCCTCAAGCATCTCTTTTTGATCCCTTGTTTTCTTTATTATATTATCAAATTCAATGAATAAAAATCGACGGTAAAATGCAATAGTGTCCTCACTTACAGCAGGCATGCTGTTCGCCGCAAAGTAGAACTTCGCGCTGTTGGTAAACGCAACCCTCGAGCCGAACTTCCGCTCTGCCTCGACGCTGCTGCCGCCGGTGAGCTGCTTAAAGTACCCAACAGAGTCAACCGGCTTTGAGGGTAGATCGTCAGCAACATTTGCTATCTTGTTAGTTAATTGGATCAGCGCGAAGGGCTGGCCCGTAATCGCAGATGATAGCTGCTGCAATGTTAAATGCGATATATATCTCTCACCATAAAAAATTTCGAGGGCTTTAAGATATGTGGACTTCCCATTCTTTCCAGCCCCGACCAGCGCAACGCTGCGCTGGATTGGGTAGTTGGGCAGCATCGGAAAGGCAAAGGCCTCAATCAAATTAATAAAGTTTTCCTCCGTCGATGCAATCTCACCGATAAAATCCAAAAACTTCTCCGGAGCTTCTGCATTCTCATCGAACACTATATTATACATACCCTTAAAGTAAAATTTAGGGCTGTGCGGCAACAATTTAATCTCATACGTTTTTTTATTGAAGGTCAGAACGCCATTAGCTATATTATAATATATAGTAGATGTGGCCTCATTCTCAAACATCAAACTATTCATACTTGCCTTTTCAAGATATGTCTGCGCCTTAATTGAAAGAATAGTATTGTTTAATTTTTGCGCAGAGATCTTATCGTCGTATAATATGTTGCACTCTTTCGTTATCATGGCAAGAGCGTAGTCCTCACTATAAACTCCAGTGGTCTCGTCATACATATATAATATTTGGTCCCGGTCATAGGAGGTAACAAATATGTAGTGCGAGATAAACCACCGTGCTATCGTATTAGGACCAACAGTGAGCGACACTTGACTACACTCCTGGCAGACCGGCGGAATCTTATTAAATGGAACTAGATGCTCATTAAAACAATTCTTACAGATAACAATGAGCTTATATTTTTCTTTGAGCGAGGCAACAACACTAAAATCCACGTCAGGATATTTAATTTTTAATACTGCAAGATATGTATCGCTGCTTAGAGATGCGCGCTTTTCTTCTGGGGTTAAATCATCCCATTGCATTAAACCACCTCGCTTTTTTTAATGTTATCTATAGCTGCCCAGCCGATTAATTCCTGTTCACCTGTTGAAAATTCGAGAACAATAAAAGACGGATGTATCGATTTTAATGTTCCACGTTTCATATATCTATCGTTCTTAACGACAACGACCTGTCGACCTAAAAGAGTTGTTATATCCTTGGCCATTTAAGCACCAAAAGATATAACAATATAAAGATATTTAAACCTTCTTATTTTATAATTTTAACAAAAGATATATATATCTAATTATACATTATATTATCGCAGAGGAATGATATAAGTCCATTTGTAGTCACCAGGATCTTATTCTCCCTCCTCTGCGTTGTATTAATATGAATGAACAGCAACTAAAAGAATTGGAAAATAGAATAAATAAATTAACATTAAAACTTTTAGTTGTGTCAGGGGTATTAAACGATATAAAGGCGCGTTATGGGGAGGCTGATTTAATATATTATGAAAGTTTAAGAAGATTTAATTATTTAGAAAATAAATTAAAAGAAGTATTAACAGAATATAACAAAATTAAAAGTGGTAAAAATGACTGAAGAAAATATGATAGAATGTGAAGAGTGTAATAAACCATTAAAAGAAAAAGATTTAGGGATAACTTTTGTATATACAGAAGATTATGACCCTGTATGTCGAAATTGTGCATATAAAATATGGGACAGAAAATGTGGGAAATGTAATACTCTATTTAATTCGTTAGATTGTTGTCCGATATGTGAAGAAGATGAAAATAAAATAAGGTATGGCAGAAAAATAACAAAAAAGGAAGTAGATAAGTTATTTGATGATATATTAAAATTAAGGTTGGTAGATTAAAATGACAAACGAAATAGTTAGAGCTGAAATACCAGAATATATAACTAATACTCTACGCCTTTTCAATGCAGAGTTGCAACGCGGCGAAACTGATTATTTTGGTATGCTAACAAGATTAGCTGTAATAATAGATAGTAAAGCTAGCTCCGACACCGCAAAGCGAATATTTGCAGAAATAAAAAATGCAGATGATAAACTTGTAAATCCTAACTATAATAATCTTAAAACAATTATTAATACAATTAAAAAGAAATATGAGGTTGATTGAAATGAATTATGTAATAATCATCCCAAAAATAGTAATACCATCAATAACAATAAGCTGGCCTTTGTGGGTTTGGGTTATAATATGTTACGCAGTAGTTAACTTTGTATTTTGGCAGTATATGGTTTCTCGCTACAGAACAGAGATGGTATTAAATGGAGTGCCTCATCTATTTTTAGTACGCTTGAATCCCTTTGCTTGGCTCTTTGCATGGCTAATATATTTAATGAGTTGATTGATATGACAACAAACAATGAAATAATAGATATGTATTTTCCACCTGATGAGCAAGGGTTCAATGTAGAGAATGTAAGGAAGGCACTAAATTTTCTAATGGATAAAGCTAGAGCAGATACAGCAAAGCGAATATTTGCAGAAATAAAAAATGCAGATGATAAACTTGTAAATCCTAACTATAATAATCTTAAAACAATTATTAATACAATTAAAAAGAAATTTAAGGTAGATTAATATGACACAAAACGAAGACACCAGAATAATACACGTCAGCCCAAAGGTACATAAGCGGCTCGTAGACCTAAAATATTTCTCAAAAAAGAAGTACGCATCGTTTTCCGATGTGATTCTAGATTTAACCAACCGCCCCACGCGGAAGCTGAAGGTGAAGCTCAAGCCAGCTCCAGAGCCGGTGGCAGAAGTTAAGACAGACCCGCAGGAAACCTTGCAGCAATATTAGTTATTAAAGATAGTCCAAATCATGCGTGATATGATGTCCGAAAACGAAGATATTGGAGTCCAAATCTCCCCAGCCCAGATCCAAAAACAACTCGATGAGCAGAAAAAAGAGCAGCAGCAAAACAGCAGGTTTCGCCAAATTGATCCTGGCAAAACAGCACTGCTTAAATTTACAGGAAACGCCTTCGAGCGTGAGGTAACTTATGAGGGAAAGATAATTAAAAAATTCGACTTCGAACTCGAAGACAAAACCCCAGGCGGAGTAAATAAAGTATTTAGTGTCGGCTCAAAGTCAGCAGCAGCGAGGGAACTAGTGAAGCTCCTGCTATCAGGGAAACGGCTGCTCTCGGTTGGCAGGACCGGCGAAAAGGAAAGTACAAGGTACACAATAAGCGAAGTGGAGTAATGAACAACCAAACAAGAATAATGCTTAACGTAATTGAAACAATTACGTTATCCTTATTTCTTATGATGCTAATACTAATATTTAATAGTAATGTTATAACACA
>JAJZDT010000055.1 GCA_021851535.1 Microcaldota archaeon
TGTTGTGTTCCTGCGCGTATAAAGATGGATACCCATTTGGTGTAGATATATACAAGAATACGATAGGTGATATGTCAAAGCTTGGGGTATTTGAGCCAATGCGTGTAAAAAAGCAGGCAATATATAGCGCAAGTGAGGCAGCGGAGATCATATTACGCATTGATGATATGATCAGTTCAAGAGGAAAAGGCGGTGGCGCTGGAATGCCACCTGGCGGAATGCCTCCAGGAATGGATTAATCTGATTAATCCTTTCTTCTTTTTATTTTATTATTATATTGAGCTTGTCAAGCTCTTTTTTTAATTGTATATAATTATGAAATTGTATACCGTGTATGCCAATACTTTTAGCGCCATTGATGTTCTCAATTCTATCATCTATAAAAACAGTATTTTTTGCATCAACATCGCATTTTTTTAGAACATACTCAAATATTCTTTTTTGCGGTTTTCTCATATGTATATAAGAAGATATAACTCTCACATCAAAATCTAAAGGATTTATAAATATTTTAGTTGCTTCCAAATATCGGCTTTTGTTAATATTTGATAATAACGCGATAGTATACCTTTTTCTTAATTTTTTTATCATTTTCAGGATATCTATGTTTGTTTTAGCCAAAAGTTTGAATTGAGCGTTCCAATTAATATTTCCTGTTATATTAAGCGCTTTCTTTGCATTATTTTCAAGCTCTTGCTGGTTTATACTACCAATCTCCCCTTTGGTTATAAGTGGATCAAAAACATTAGCAATCCTCTTTTGCCCTATTCTAGTTTTTTTGCTTAAATAATTATAATACTGTTCCTCGCTATAATCAACAATTACCCCTCCAAGATCAAAAATAATAAGTTCAATATCTATTATACTCATACCTCCACCCACATTTTTAAATATTACGTAGATACAAGCATATACTTATAATAAAATTATAAAAATAAGCTTCAGACAAAGCTAGAATCGTTATATATATAAACATAATCTTACAAAATTAGAAATATGGGAAATAAGATACTTATCGTTTCTGGGCTTTCAGGCGCTGGAAAAACAACGCTGTTAGATAAACTGCAGAAAAGAAATTCGGGTGTGGACTATACTGTTGTTAACATAGGCTCAATGATGAAAGAGATGGGCATGGAACATAAATACATAAAAAACAGGGATGAAATAAAGCTTTTAAGTAAAAATCGGATAGATAAATTAAGAAGAGACGCGTATTATAGAGTATCTGGTATGTCTGGAAATATTGTCTTAGATACCCATACTACAATAGAAAACAACAAAATGTCAAGTATTATGCCAGGTCTTCCATACCATTCGCTTATACACCTCAAAAAAATATCCGGCCTTATATATATCAATGCTCCAACAGAAGACATATTAAAGCGAAGATTATCTGATAAGAAGCGCTCTCGTGAAATTCAAGATTCAGGTGCAATAAAAGCACAGCGTATTGTTGATATATCGATGCTATCCTATTATAGTACATATTTAAATATCTCCTTGTATATAATTGATAATATAGACGGCAAAAAGAATCTTGCTGTAGCGCTATCAAAACTTGAGGGCGCATTTAAGGAAGTTTTTGGTGATTAAATACTATTATTAACTCTACTCCCAACAAATATCGAACTATTAATTATAGTGGTGGCATTTGCATATGCTATTGGTACATTTAGTATTCAGCGCAAATTATCTAATCCAAAGCGCAATAGGGAAATACAACGCAAAATAAAAGAGCATACTAAAGTCTTAAATAAAATGGTAAAAGAAGGGGCAGCAAAAGATGTTATAATGAAAAAACAAGGCGAAGTGATGCCTCTTATGACAGAAAGTATGAAAAACCAGATGAAATCAGCCTTTGTTGTTCTTCCAATATTTTTCGTTATATACAGCTTTGCGCTTCCATATGTAGCAACATATCTTGGTTTTGCTAGTGATACTACAACATTTTTAGTTTTCTCTAATGTTACTTATCAGAGTCTCTTCTTTATGAATGTATTTATTGTTGGTATAATTATTACGGCATTTGTGCTATATTACGATAGGAAAAAATCCAAAGAAGAAACTTTAATGGAGGTATCAAATTCTTCAGTTTAGTGTTTTTTTAACTCACATATATATATTTTGCTATTAAAATAAAGTGAATAGGTGTTTATTTGCCAGAGCCACGTTTTAGATCACATAGTTTCAAAAAAACAAACAGAATTACGATAAAGGGCAGAAATGTCATCCATTATAAAAGAGCAAACAATGCACACCCTCATTGTGCTATATGTAAAAGTGAGCTTAATGGGATTAGCATAAGCGAAAAGGGTGGTAAAAGTAGACGAAGCAACAGCCGAATATTTGGAGGTGTTCTTTGTGCATCATGTGCCAGCGATATTGTAACATTAGGCAGCAGAGTAGAGAATGGGAACATAAAACTAGATGATGTAAACATTAAACAGCGCAAATTTGTGATGCAGCTCGTAGCACATTAAATAAGGTTATTTCTATGTTATTACAAGAAGGACGTATTTGTATAAAACGTTATGGGAGAGATGCTGGAAGCAAGGCTGTTGTTACAAAAGTTGTAGATTCTAATTTTGTGATGATATTATCAAGCATAAGGCACAAGAAGGAGAGAAGATGCAATACGGCACATCTGGAATTTATTAATGAGCTTGTTGATGTCAAAAATAAAGATGCAATAAATAAAGTGCTTGGAATTACTGAGCGCCAGATTAAAACAAAACAATGAAATTTTCTATTATTTTGTTATTTATCTATTAATCTACACCTATTGCGAGTATATTAAGCTTATTTTTAAATATTATTGATCTAAAGAATACGTAAAATAAGAAGACTTCAGCTGCAAAAGGCAAGTATCCAAGATAACCAAACAGTGGCATTTCAAAGAGTCTAATTCCTGGTGCAATATATGCAGGAAGTGTATAAACCCACTTTGGCAGTGCAAAATAATTCCATCCTTCCCAAAAAAAGCCCATTACCAACCCAGCTAAAAAAAGTTGGATAACTGTACTTTTATGACCACGTGCAACTTTTGCAACCAAACTTTCTTTCTTAAGAAGGTAATTTAGTGGATCAAGTAATAAGAATAATCCTATCCACATGATTGGAAAGCCAATACTTGGATAAATAAAAGGCAACAATACTATAATCCCACCAAAAAATGTAAGTATGCGCACGTATCTTAATCTAATTGATTTATGTTTTATAATCGCTTTTTTTCTCACATCAAATCTACTAAAAATTTTCATAGCTCTAAAAAGCATAAATGTCTCTAGAATTGCGGGCATAATAGTGCTAAAATCAAACAGGTGTACATACCATTCGTAATTGTAGTAAACCCAACTATGGGTAAAAATATTGTAGAATTCAAATAGACTCCAAAACGGTATGGATATGAGAAGCATAAAAACAAATTCTTTTTTATGTCTAGATATCAACGAATCAGATTTTATTTTATAAATAAGACTATCTACGAAGAGTATATACCCATACCATACAATAGGTATATACCACTCTGCAAAAGGCTGCACCGATAAGAAGAAGTTCAATTGCACTAAGAGTACGAGTGCAATTCCAACGTATCCATACCATTTAAGCATGTTCAAACCTTAAATGTATTAGTTCATCAAGCACCTATAATCATAATCAAGATACTTCCAATAATAGCTATAATACCAAGCCCGGCAGTTATATAAATAATACGGGATTTTTTCGCTTCGTTTAATAAAAAACGTAATTAAAA
>JAJZDT010000109.1 GCA_021851535.1 Microcaldota archaeon
AAGTATTGATTGATCCTTTGAAAGTAATTCTAATAAATTTATTATTTTTTGGTCATCTGCACGCTCAACATCATTTTTTAACCTTAATTGTAGGTGGGTTATTAATTCGTTTATCTGCTCTGTTGACGCTGCCTTTTGATTAATGTCTATTATTTTATCCATTCCCTTAGCAAAAGATAGAATAGAATCATGAAGCTTATTTAAGAGTTGATTTATTGATAATGATTTAAAATCCATAAAAATACCTATTGAATTCCTATCTTACTACAATTGAATTATAATCAGATAATAATTAAATGCCAATCTTAATATAACCAGCTTAATAGTCGTTAAGCAGTATTTTTTGATTTATAAATTTATCTAACAGGGAAGTAGCATATGCACCTGAAGGTAATGAGAATTCCATTATTATTGATGTATCTGTTGTTGATGCATTGAAATCTTTATATGGTGAAAACATAACACGCCTCTTTCCTTTACAATTGAGTTCTGGCATACGTTTGGCCTTAAAATCCTGGATATCTAAAAAGAGGCTATCTAGTACTGATTTCTGATAATCATTAATCTGTTTTGAATCATACCCTACAAGCTCACCTACTAAAAAGACGTCTGTTCGTCCGTTTTCTTCGCACATGAATGTCTGATTTATATTAGGAAACCCATAATCGTTTGGTCTACATACAAGATCATTTTTGTTTGGATGAGTTTGTTGCTGATTTATACGTTCGTTAATCTCCATATTGAATATGTAAGATTGTACAGAATGGGCAAACATGAGAAGTATCTGCCTTGGTATTCTACGTAGCGCATTGGCATAGTCCCCAGGATGGATATTTAAATATTCTATTACCTTAAGCTCATATTTTAGATAACTTGGAAAATAGGATAATGCGGTTTTGTAATTCAGTTCTTCTTTAAGCCTTTTCCTCGCCGTAAGTGCTTCTTGGTTATTTTCGTTGTTTGTATCGGTTAGAAATTGCATAACTGCAGATTCAAAATTACCTTTAATTATGTTAATACCTATATCCACATTATTTTCTCTATTTCCAAAACGCTGGGAGCCAAAAAAGTTTGGGAATACGCCACCTAATGCTTGATGTATTTTAAGTATATTGTCTACATTGTTAGGATTTGCATGTAATCTTATGATAAAATGGTTTCCTGTTAGGTAACCTAGTTCGACTTGCTTGTCTGATTGCCATGAACCATTTATTTTTATATCTTTTATATTAATATTTGATAATTCAGATGCATTAACACCGTAAATACTACATAATTGGGTAGATATGGATCGTCTATCTTTTGTGCCAGCAAAGGCGACAGACTTTATGCCGCGCCTGAAACGACGTGATATTTCCCTAAGAGCCTGCATAGTGTTCCAGTTTTCTTTTTGAAGCACAAAAATAGCGAACTTTCCTTCTTTACTCTCAAAACCAAGGTCCTGAGCAGTATAAATTGAATCTTTTTTTAATATTGTTCCATTTTGTGAAATCTCCTCTACGATAAAATCCTTAGAATCCTGTTTTATCTGCGCCTCTATCTTAAGATTTAAATCCATATCATCCATTTATACAACCTAAACGAAAGTAAGCCAATGATTATACTCTTTTACTTGCGCATGTGTTATTTGATCGTATCTATTTGATAACTCTTTTGTTATTTTTCCAATAGATGCAGATATTTTTATATTATCTACACACAGAATAGGGGTTATTTCAACGGCAGTGCCGCAGAAAAATAATTCATCTGCATTATATAGTTCATCTCTGCGCACTAAACGCTCCTTTACTATATAGCCCATATCCTGTGCTATTTGTATAATACTGCTTCTTGTTATACCCATTAAAATATCCGATTCCTCCCCTGGAGTTATCAGCACCCCGTCTTTGACTAAAAATATGTTTTCGCCAGGTCCTTCAGCTACATATCCATTCTCTGAGAGAAGTATTGCTTCGTCAAATCCCATTTTCTTCGCTTCGGTACTTGCAATAATAGAATTTATGTAATTTCCGCTCGCCTTTGCGCTAACAGGCAGAGCCTTGCTGCTTATCTTATTCCATGATGACACCTTGCAGGATAGCCCATTATTTTTAGCTTCAAAATATTTGCCAAATGGCGAGAGCGCAATAAATGTACTTACTTTCTTACCTTCGACTCCAAGACCAATCTTATCATCATTATAAAAAGCAAATGGACGGATATAACATGAATCTAACTTATTTGCACGTACGATATCAATTACCGCATTGAATAACTCTTTTTTTGTAAAACCTAGCTCAATTCCATATATTTTTGCACTTTTTAAAAATCGCTCTATATGTTTATCCAAGCGAAATATTGCAGGTCCTTCTTTTGTCTGGTGAGCTCTTATACCTTCAAATATACCGCTTGCATACTGCAGTGAGTGTGTAAGTATAGGTACTGTTGCGCTATTATAATCTGTTATATGGCCATCATACCACACCTTACTATTTGTTTTCTTGCTCATTTGCATTTATGCACCTTTTGTTATATCAATGATAAGATTTTTATTTGTGCATAAATATTGCCAGGGCATGACGCCCTGGCTTTTTGCAACAACCTATTGCATTTCCACCAATATCTCTTGATTACTAAAGTGTTCAAGTATAGAATTTTTCCTGCGAGCAATATAACGCAACTGCTGTACACCTAGATTAGTAAGTTCAAGGGGTTTGCCACTATAATCTTTACTTGCAAAATCAATGAGTCTCTTTTCCTTTAGTTTATTGAGATTGTACCATACAGAGCTTTTTGAAAAGCCATACGCTTCTGAGAGATAATCAACGAATGCGGAAGCACTATTTATTTTATCCGTATTTATATCGATAAGTATAAGGCGCTCACGCTCAATAAGTTTTATCGATTTAGATTCCAAACTAGGGTATACCATTCTTGCCACATAAATCACCAATTTTTTAAAGCGATTTTATGCGACAGAATGGAATGAAGGTGCTGTTACAAACTTATTTGTATTAATGCATAGGCTATAGATAATATTTTGCACATGAACATGCCATATATTTAGCCTTTGCAACATTTACTGCACCCTGTCTCGCATGATACAATGGTATCAGTATATAAGTAAACTCCATAGTATTTAAATCTTGTGTGCAAATGAACGTTAGAGTTAAAAATAAATTAATAATTGTTGAGGATTATGAAACCTGCTTTTTTAATAGGGTATGGTTGCGATGACCATAGAATAGAGCAAATGCAAGATAATTTAACAAACATAAAACCACTCATACTTGGTGGGGTTATAGTATCAAACAAATATACGCCAATAGCGCATTCTGATGGAGATGCTATATACCATGCAATTACAAACGCAATTTTTCTAGCACTAGGAGATCGGGATATAGGGGTACATTTTCCGGATACAGACCCTAAATATAAAAATATTAACAGTTCCGAGATGGTTATGGTTGCATTAAAAAAAATGAGGGATGACAATTATAGTATTGGAAATATTTCCATAATGATAACAGCTGGAAAACCTCAAATAAACGAGCATATCGATAACATCAAAAAAAATATATCTATGCTAATGAAAATTTCTACTAAATATATAGGCATTGGAGCCACAAGCGGTGAGGGAATGAGCGCGCAGGGTAGAGGTGAGGGAATTAATGTTGTTGCTACTGTTCTTCTTTTAAGTAATTAAGGTTATTTTATGTGTTACCAACAAATAAAGCAAATTGATAATGAAAAATTTATTGCATATGCACCG
>JAJZDT010000043.1 GCA_021851535.1 Microcaldota archaeon
CAGATACGGTTATGGTTTTATGTTCCCATTAAACGAGGATGTTAAACGAAGCTTTACTGATATACTAAAGAGTTCTGACATGGGTATTAAATATGGAGATCTAATAAAGAATAAGGATGGTTTAATACCTTATATATCTGATGAGAAGAATGTTCTTGCAATAATACCAATATTAAATTCAAATAGTACAAAAGTCACCTCATCTACAAAGGATCTTTTTGTGGATATTACGGGAATATCTCAGGATGCAATAGATGCGATAGCAAATATACTCTCATGCTCATTTATTGATATGGGAGCCACTATAGAGCAATGCAAGGTAGTATATAAAAAATCAAATATTATCGTGCCTTCTCTAAAAATGCGTGATATAACAATAAAGCGTTTTAGAATAGATGAGACTATTGGCGTAAAATTTGAGACGCGAGAGGCCATATCATTTATAGAGCGGCTTGGTTATAATGGCGCAGTATACGGCACATCGCTAATTGCAAAAGTGCCTCCATACCGCATAGATGTGTTAAATGATCAGGATGTTATAGAGGATATAGCAATAGGATTTGGATATAATCGAATAGAACCGCTAAACGTATTAAGTTCAAAACAGGGCTTATTTAATGATATGACATTATATACAAATAAAGTGGCAATGTTGATGGTGGGTCTAGGTTTTATGGAGTGTTCTAATAATTATCTAACATCTGAGAATGCAAATTTTGATATGATGAATATAACAAAGATAGAGCGCAGCTCTGTTGTGAGTATCGAGTATTCAAAGAGTCCTTCAATAAATATGCTGCGCACACATATAATGCCAAATCTGCTTCAAAATCTATCCATATCCGCTCACGAGACCATGCCTCAGCGCATATTCGAAATCGGAAGCATATTTAAAGCGGAACGCAGAAATTTTAAGGAGAGTCTGCATCTCTCATTTATAGTAGAGCATTCAAAATCAAATTTTTCTGAGATAAAATCAAATATAATCGCTATTTTGAATATGCTTAATATAAAATACGAGTTCAAAATGCTTTCTGATCCGGCATTTATTGAGGGTAGATGCGCGGCAATATATAGCGCTAATAAATTAATAGGAAGATTTGGCGAACTACACCCTAGTGTACTTGTGAATTTTTCATTAGAGGAACCTGCAGCAGGAGCTGAGATCTGTCTAATCGAGGATGTAAAATATGATTCTTCGCATATAAAAGCTTAGTGTGTAAAAAAAGTGTGGGGATAAGTGTAGTTCCGCTATTATTCTTATTTTAGGATGCTTTAAATATTATAAAAAGCCCAGATACTATTGGGTGTGTATATGGTTGCAAAAGTAAGACTAGCTACTAGCGTTGCGTCTGATAGTGCATCATCAAGTGAGATACCTAAAAGATTAGAAGCTGCATTAGAATATGCAAGAAGGCGTAGTATAGAACTTAATCAAAAAACTCTAAGACGTGATGCAATAGAGAGCAATATAATAGATCATTATGCTAAAAGGCACGAAGCGAATTTTCAACGCTTCAAGAAAAATGTTCTATACCCTGGATTATTTATAATATGTATGTCTCTGCCGCCTGCATTTGCAGACCAGATGTTCGAGCTAAATAAGATATTCAAATCGCATGATATCTCATCACATGAGCTCGGTCTAATAGGTATAGCAATAGGCATTAGCACAATAGCAAATGGTGCTCTTAATATATATTTTGAGAGGCGTTTACATAAGGAATTAATAGAGCGCTTAAGATACATAAGAAATAATGATAAAAAAATCAGTATAAGAAGGAGTAATTAATCCTTCTTATTATTAAATATCTGCAGCTTTCCAAATATACCCTTCTTTTTTTCCATTTTCTTTTCAGGTGCACTATTTGCAATGGTCTCATTATTTGATGCACTCTGCTTTGAATTTCC
This sequence comes from Microcaldota archaeon, assembly GCA_021851535.1. Next base: position 1,912 of record JAJZDT010000043.1, read on the forward strand.
GTATACTTCAGGATGCTGCTCTTCATATGCTTTTTGGAAGTTTTTGTGATTTTGGAACTTTTTTACCTTGTACTCCTCCATCTTTCTCTCCCATTCCGGTTTCATCTTCTTCCACTGCTCCTTTGTATATCCGTATGGTGGGTGCTCTCTAATCACCTTTGGGTTAAATGCATAATTGTAGAATTCTTTATGATAATCATAATCAGATTCAACCATCACGCTTCTATCTACATGTATGCCCTCCTTTTCAAGGAATTTTATCAACTCCTCAAGGCTCATCTTCTCACGAATATTCTCGGCTGTGCTAGGATTGTATATAACCGTTATCTTCTCACGCGTATACTCTACAAAAGCCTTTATGACTGGATCTAATAACATAAGTCTATACTGCAGCCTTGCAGCATGTGGATGATCAATCATATCCTCCTTCTTGACATTGTAGAACTCAACTTTTTTTATCATTTTATAAGGGAGTCTATACTTATGGCCATTCTCCTCTATATACATTTTCGAATCGTCTATTTTCTGCTCCTTTAACTTCTGCAAGTCCTCTTGGTATCTGTTAACATTTGCCTGCTCTTCTCTGCGGTCCATTTATATCACGTTTATACAAAAACGGTTATCGCGCTTATGCGATAACCTCATTTGCAAAATTTGCAACAGGTTTGCCTCCATTTACGGGCATTGCAAAATAATCTATCATGCGCCCATATGTTTTTTTGTATGCATCTGTTGATTTGAGCGATTTTATATCGCGTACATACTTATCTGAGGCATAACTCCAATTGCTATGGTTCTTCTCCCACTCTGTTGCTGGTATACTATACTGTCTTTGTATCTTATCTCTATATACTTCAGGGAAGACGTTAAATGTACAGAATGGTAGTACCTCCCCATCAGGCTGAGCATAATGTATGTCGCACTTTTCCACTCTCTTTATATCATATGTGGCCTCATCCTGGAAGTGCATCATTCCCAAGAATAATGATTTCATTTGGAACTGACCCATAGATTCGAAATTATGCTTTGTTATTATGGACATGAACAATTTTCCGAAGTTCACAGATTTTGGCTGATATTTCTTATCTATAAACTTTCTAAATCCAACGACCGTCTTGAGCGCTATTAACCTCTTCTCAAGTTTGCTCTTACCATCCATTTCGTTTACAGAGTTCTGTATATACTCCATCATACCCTCAAGATCTAGGAATCTTGCTATTGGTATTACCTTATCGTCCGTATCAAGGAAGAGATATGTTCCAGCACCGCATGCAAAATGTATTGATAGGTCATATTTGAATTCACCAGAGAGTGCCTCTATGAATTTATTTATACCGCCAATATATGGAACGGACGCCCAGTCCTCCTTTGCAATAGTACCATTGGTCTGCTCCTCTATTAACTTTATGGCTCCTGGTATCGTTATTCTTTGCTTCTCACGCATGCGTGTAGGCATTCTTCCAACTAATGATACTGGTTGGAAGTTGACCGCTCTAACAACATCTATATTGTTTAATGCAAAATTTACCATTGCTCCAAGCTCATGTTCATTGATTGTACGTATAACTGTTGGAACAAGTACAACGCTCATCTTTGCCTTTCTGCATGCCTCAAGTGTAAGTGGCGCCTCCCAGTGATTCTTTGGGTTCGCTCTTGCGCTAACTCCATCAAAACTCATATATAGTGTGCTAACGCCAGCATGCCTTAGCTTGATTGCAAGGTCATAATCCTCCCCTATTGTTATACCTGTAGTGTTTAATTGTATTTGATCGAAGCCTGCCTCCTTTGCCATCTCAATAATCT
>JAJZDT010000145.1 GCA_021851535.1 Microcaldota archaeon
CAAGTTCATTTAGAGAGGAATACAGAGCAAATTTTGTAGTTGCGTTTTCTACAAGCCAACGTGCTGCAAAAGGAGTGGCATTAAAATCTTGAGATATTATGTCAAGTAAATGGCGTGCATATGGAGAACGTGGCTTTACTGAATTTATATAACTATAAATCTCGCATCTATTGCTATCTGCTACATAACCACGCCCATTTGTTGAAAAGGGCTCTATTGATACCACATCACCTTCATGTAGTATGTCCAAACTTCCATCATCATAGTTTGGTATAAACGATCCGGAATGTAAATTATCTTCTTCGAGTCCATGACCACCTAAATTAATAACAGGATGCGCATTATACTTTGATAATTCTTTAGCAATTACCCGCCCGATATGGGAAGTTTTAACTCCGTCGCGCACTATGCTAAGAGCAGCTTCAAGCGCTTTTTGCGATCCATCTATTAGATTTTGATATTTGCCAGATAGGTCAACACTTAATGCACAATCACCAGATAGGCCATCTTTGTAGCAACCAGTATCGATTTTAATAATATCATTTTCAGTAAATACCCTATCGTCCTCAAAACCAGCAGTATAATGCGCAGCCTCATTGTTCACTGAGATATTTATCGGAAAAGCTGGTTTGTAACCCTCCTCGCGTATGTATGATTCTACCTTAAGCGCAAAATTAGTTGCAGAGATACCTGGCTTTAAAATACCTTTTGCATATTTTAAAGCTTTATATGATGCGGCGCCTACTTCCATTAATATTTTTGTATTATCTTCCATATTATCAACTATAATTTTTTCTGTGACCCAAGCATTTTAAGTTCATTCTCATCATAATTAAGCTCTTTGAGTATGCGCATCACCGCGGGTATAACCTGGTGGTTTATGTAATATTCAGTGTCATAGTCTTTTGCGAATTCGGTAAGCACAGCTTTATCGGATACAAGAGTACCGCTTTTTCCTATCACGTAACTAATCACTGCATTCTCCATTTCACTCTTTTTCTTTAAATTCTGTGCGACTGCTTTCTTGGCAGCACCTAATTCAGGGGATTTCGAATCGTAACTATCGATTTTCTTTCTAAGCTGAGTATTTATAGAAAGCTGATCAAATGGCACTTTGCCATTACGTAAATCTACAACAACATCCTTTACAATCTGTACTGCTTTTTGTGGGTTACCCTCTTTGAGTATTACCTCAAGCACACGCTTTTGTGTATCTCTTGCTATCCTAGACCAATCCCGCCTCACAAGCTCAAAACCGCGTATTTTTATTCTATTATCTTTTGTTATCATAGCATATTTCTTCTTTGCACCTGCAGATCCCTTATCATTTTTTTTACCCACGAACAATCCACGCACATAAAAATCCTCTAATTCAAGCTCCATGCCTTCTGGCAAATCTTTATTTAAATTTGTCATGAATTCTACTGCCTGCTCTTGGGTCTTGTCATTAAGAAGTACCACAATAGAGTCCGTATCACTATATATTACTTTAAATCCAGTGTTCTCTGCTTTTTCTATTGTATTTTTTATATATTGCCGCCCATATGCAGTAACGCTTCCGGCGCAGTCACGGGAATACCAACGAGAGCGTGGATAACCAAGGTATCCAAAAAAAGAGTTAGATACTATTTTAAGTGCCTGTGAACGAGAACCCAAGAATATATTCTGCGGATCTTTTTTATATGCTTTTTTCACTGCAGATCTTTGTTCAATTAGCTGTTTTAATATAATAGGGGTTGTTACTTTTTTATCTTTGCTAAATTTTACACCAAGAGGGGAGAGATGATAATTTGTGCACTCGGTACATATTGCACAGGGATCAATATTATGTGCTATGATAATAGAAGGATATAAGCCTCTAAAGTCAAAAATTGCGATATTTTCGTAGATACCCGGATCGGGCATCTTTACGTATGCTCCTTCTATTGGATTTGACATGCGCTCTTTTATATCAGATTCGTTTGGCTTATTTGGTATAATTTCTTCAAATATATACGCATAACGCATGAGCATATATTCCACTAATTGACCTGTTGTGGATACAGAAGTATCATTAATCACATTTCCTGTGGTTCTTGATAGTTCTACCATTATAGGTATAAATTTATTGTATACTACTTGAAGCGCATGTGAATCCGCAAGATTGTAATTTGCAAGCAATTTCAAATCTTCTGCATCACCATCCCAGAGTTTGAAAATATTTATTTTCTCCACAGTAAGTTTCTCACTACCAGATATTGCCTCAAAAACATTCTTGAGTGTATAGCTGTTTAACTTTAACAGATTTTCTGCAGCTCCCACAATGGAGATGAATTTAACAACAAGATACATATCTATATGTATGCGACCGCCTATCTTTACTTTATCAACAAGCCCATGGCGCTCTATGCGTGTCTCTCCACTACCTCGAGATAAATTAAATTTCATCTTGAGTGCAGCTGCACGCTCTAACATGTAGCGTATATCAAAATTTGCTGAATTATAACCCGTTATTACATCGATATCATTTTCATTTACAATCTCTACAAAACGCTCGAGCATTCTTTGTTCACTCTCGACGACATCTACAAAATCCAACAAAATATCCTTGAATGTAAGAACCCTGCTTTGCGTCTTTCCATTTGCAACATATGCATAGCTAATCATTATAATAGGGTCATTTTGAGGTTGGGGTACGCCAAGTGGATTGTACGTTTCTATGTCAAAAAAAAGTATATTCATATCTGGATTTGCCTGCTCTTGGGTCTTTATAAAGTTTTTAATGCATATATGTCCATTACTTTGTATTGTAGTGAAGACGTATTTATTGAATGGCGTTATATCATTATCTATTGCATATCTTCTAGCAAAAGGGATGTCATGTTCAAAACATTTGCCAAATCTTGATAAATGAGAAGCAATTTTTGGAACATCGGAAGGCAGTGCTGTGTATATTTTATATATTTTTTTTGAAATCCCAATAAAATTTCTTGATAATTCTATAACTTCTTTTGAAAATGCATGCCTGCCTTCTATAAACAAATCTATATTTGATAATTGCTGCGTCGTAACATTTGGATTTGGTATCAAGTAAAAATAAGGTCTGAAATTATTATCATATACCTGGTATGATTTTCCATCGGAAGATTTAACGAGTATTCTAATTGATGCACTGCCATTTATTATTAAATAATCAATATCGATTATTGCTCCCTCTATATTAGACTCTTTTTGATCGATTAAAGAATTTTTAGAAATAGCCTCTTCTAGCATATTTATATATCATTAAATAAATATTTAACCTGTTTGAGAAATATAATTTGCAGTAACGCTTCCAAATTTTCCATTAGCAGCATTAATAGTTATCGTGGTATTAATGCTGTTGCTATTAGTTATTAACGCGCCTATAGGATATCCATTAGTTGACCATGAATTGAATGTGTAACCACTTATTGGAGACGCATATATCAGATAACTTCCAGATGGAAGAATTGCAGTAGTGTTATTTGCATACGCAATCCCATTTATATATATACTGCCTGCTCTTGGGGTGGTATAAAAGGTTAGAGAATTAAATATTGCGCTTGCATTCGAAACGGACTGATAAGAGTTTCCAGTGGTAAGATAATTTCCACTATTACAACTCATTGCATTATCTGAAGAACATATAGAATATGATAGCACTAAG
>JAJZDT010000028.1 GCA_021851535.1 Microcaldota archaeon
TCTAAACAGTTAAACAAGGTATTTGAATATAATTCTATTGTGACGGATATTGGCAATGGGAATACAATATCTAATTCATCATATAATAGCATAGTAGTAAATCCTATATTATCAACGCCTCTAATAACTACTTCAAATATAACATTAAGTAGTAGTCAAAGTGAGACAATAAATTCAATTATATATAATGGGACCGCGCCATATAATTATCAGTGGTATAGTGGCTCATCATCCTCCTGCAGCTCAGATTCTCAAATAAATGGCGCAACATCAAATTCAATAGTAGTATCTCCTACATCAACTACATACTACTGTGTTAGTGTAAAAGATAGCTCCCAAATACCAGTAACATTATATTCAAATATGGAAAAAATTACAATAAATACGCAAACTTCTGGAGGTTCTGGAGGAGGCGGAGGTGGAGGCAGCGGCGGTGGATTTGGCGGCGGCGGCAGCATTACAAAAAAAGTAATTCCCAATATTAAAATCGCAGGTTATGAAAATAAAAATGTAACTCTAATATACAACAATAGCAGTGTAATAATTTCAGCATATAATATTTCAAATCCAGACAATATAATTGAGCTTACAATTAATCAAACACTGGAAAATTATTCGGGTAGTCTATCATTTGGATTTACTACAATGAATTATACGATGAAGAAAAAGGTAGGCAGATATAACATAACTGCGCTTTCTGTTGCAGGAAACAAAAGAACATTCATATTAACAATAACAAACAATAGTACTATGGCAAATAATTTTATATTAAATTTGAGTAAAACATCTATAAATAAAACAATATCTAAAAATTTTACAACTACAACTAATTCAACAAATATTCCCTCAAATACATTATTAAATAGAAATACTACAAAACAAATTATATCTATAATAAATAATGGTAGTATTACATTGACTAGTAAGGTAAATAACTCAATTTCGACAGTAATTGGAAGGAATTTTGATATAAAAATACACATACTTTCAAATGTTTCAAATCAGATAGAACCAATAAATATAACAATTTCAAACACTACTGGAAGTAAAATAAATTCTCCGATTGGATACTCAAAGAAGTTAATTATAAATCTTACAATACATTATACACAAATACCTTTGAAATCTATATTCATAAATGAAACTTCAACATGCAGCTCACGTGATCTTGTGCCATTTATGTATATAAATAATTCGTGGCAGAAGGTATCAAACTATACAGAATTTTATAATAATGGGAATTGTACTGCATCATTTAATTATTCTGGAATAGACGCAGGTATTTTCGCTCCAATATACGGCAAGGCAATTTCATCTGGAGGGTCAATAACAACGACAATTATATCTAACAACTCCGCTAAAATAAACAAAAACTCAAATAGTATAATTACTTTCATAAACGCAATAAATATCAACTATCTATACGATATAGCTATAGCAGCAACAATATCTATTATAATATATCTGCTTTATCACATATATAAAATAGAAAAGAATGTTCCAAAGATTAATTAGAATTCAATACATATTGAAAATTATGTGGTGTGGTGAAACATAAATTAATATACCTATTATTATTCTTAGTACTTGTATTGGGAATTTTGATTTTTATGCAATCTAGCATACAAAAAATTCCTATCAAGAATACACCAGTTTTTTCTCAGTCTATTGCGTCTCCTAAGGGTGTATTATATTCAATACCAATAACATTAACTAATTCGCAAAATACCTCTACTCAGATAAATTTTCAACAAGAGCTTACTATTTATTTAAATAAATCTTATATGGCATCAGGTTTGCAAAACGTAGAATTTTTCTATCCTAACGGAACAATAATAACATCGTGGATGCAGTCATATAATAATACAAATCTCGGTGCATACTACTTTGCGATATATTGGTTAAAGTTAAATGCGCCAATTAATTCAAACAGTAATGAAACAATATATATGGGGATAGGAAGCGTATCAACAAATTTTTTTAATCAAAAGACTACAGGAGAAGCACCTCAATTAAGCCAAATCTATGGTGAATATGATGATGGCTTTAACGTTTTTAATCTGTATGATAATTTTGCTGGAAGAACATTAAATACTAGTAAATGGAATAGCTGTAGCGGATATACTGTAAATAACGGTTATATCGCAAATACCTCACAATGCCCTGGGCAGTACTCTCAAATGCCCGCTCCAAAAGCACCTAGTGGATCTTTACAAAATCCAAGTACTGGGATAGTTTCAATGTATGTATCAAATTCATCTGGCAATGCTGTTGGCACTCCAGTAGTATGTTGGCTTCATACTGGTGGCTATTGCAGTCCATCTGTAGGTGTAAACAATGGTGCTCTTTTGTTATACTCTGGGTCGCAAGGAACTGATAGCTATTTTTATGGAATAGATATAATTACAGCAAATACCATTTCTAGTTATCAAAAATATACAATTAATTGGATGTTTATTAGTTATTACCCTCCAAATGGCGTAATGCCTACATATGAAATTGCGAGCGCTCCCGCGATTGCATTAAGCAATATCTCTTTATTATCTGGATGGTCTGGGGGTAGTTTTACGTTTCCGTCACCGGTTCCTGTAGGTCCTCAAGTATACTCAAATGGTACAATAACTGCCGTGCTAACAAATTATGCTGTTAGTGTATATACAAATTCTGGCAGTTATATAGGTTATTTACCATCAAAGAGTCTAGGGTGGAATGGGTATGGAATAAATCCACAATTTTATTATGATCATTTAACAAATAGATGGATTATAATTACAGATGCAGATCCGAATGTGGATATTGGGGTATCGAAGACAGGGAATATTTTAGGACAGTGGTATAATTATAGTATACCTGAAAACGGAGACTCTGATTATACTCAAATGGCGGTGAGTCAAAATAACCTAATAATAACTGCAGATATTTTTACCATAGGTGGGGGTTATTTTGTTAACAGCACTATTTTTGTAGTGAATAAAACAAAACTTATAAACAATAATAAGTTGTCATTTTCAAAATTGATATACAACTCTTTCTTATTTCCTCAGCCTTTAACTCCTATAGGGGGTGTACCAAATTCTGCATACATAATAAGTCCTTATGCAACTTCAACGTCTATGGGTATATTTAATATATCTGGACCTGCAGAATCCCCAACAGTTAAAACATATTATTTTAGTGATAATAGACATTCACTTGAAATATTCGGCCGTAATTTTAGTGATGGCCCAACCGGTTCAAATACTATTCAGGCTACTGGAGGGCAAGGCGGTATATTTTATAAGGGAAATATTTGGTATGGTTTTGATACTACCTGTAATACACATTCTACTCAGTGTATACATGTGATGGAAATAAATATTTCAACAGGAAATATCATGCAAACATTCAACATAGAAAATACTACTAATATGAATTTTATAAATCCCTCATTTACTGTGGATAATAATGGGGATGTAATCATTACGTTTGAATATGGTAATGCGAGTGCATATGGTAGTCTTGGGGCCGCAGTACAGCTCTCAAATGCTCAACCAAATACTATAAGCTATTTTATACCATTAAAAGAGGGCATTGAAAATGTTGGTGGTAGGTATGGAATAAATCCACAATTTT
>JAJZDT010000023.1 GCA_021851535.1 Microcaldota archaeon
CTGTTGAAAGCGTAAACTTTGAAGTGCAGGAGCATGAAACAGATGGTTATGAAGATTTGCGTTTGCATATTATCACTAATGGTTCGGTCAGTCCCAATGAGGCATTTCAATATTCTCTGAACTTGCTTATGGAACAGTTTAGCAAGCATGCTGGTTTTGATCAATCGGCACGTTCTTCAGCAAGCACATCTGGCACGAAGCGTATGGATGTTTTGAGTCCTAACTTGTTCTTGAAGATTGAAGATTTGCCAGATATTTCAACGCGTACTTTACGTTGCTTGAAAATGCTTGGCATAGTATATGTCGGTGATCTTGTGAAGGTTTCTAAGGATACTTTGATGAAAGAGCCAAACTTTGGAGAGAACTCGTTGAACAGATTGCTTGAAAAGCTATCTTCAATGGGTCTGACATTGGATATGAACATTCCAGGATGGCCTCCTGAGAATTTGGTTGCTAAGGCTGAAGAGATTAGAAATAATTCGGTATTGTAAAAGAGGTATAAAGAAATGAGACATCAAGCACAAAGATACAAATTGGGTAGAGGTACAAATCATAGAGCAGCATTATGGTATAATCTAGTACGTTCTCTAGTTTTACACGGCAAGATAGTTACAACTGAAGCTAAGGCGAAATCAATTGTTCCAATAGCACATAAGCTTGTTACAATGGCTAGAGAAGAAAATTTAGCAAATTACAGAGCTATTTTAGCTCAAATGCGCGGTGATGAAGTTGCTACTAAGAAAATTTTTGAATATGGCAAGCAGTTTAAGGATCGTCCAGGTGGATACTTGAGCATTGTGAAAATCGGACAACGCAAGGGTGATTCAGCACACCAAGCTTGTATCATGTTTGTGTGATATATTTATAGCAAAGAGACGAAGAGGAATAAGGAATATGAAGGCAGTAAAAAAAGTTGCGTACGTACTGAAAAAATCTTTAAGAAAGAGGGGGGCAGCTGGGGATATTGTTAATGTTACCCGTGGTTTCGGTCGTTATTTGGAAAGCGAGGGCATTGCTCAGCGTGCTAGTGATGATGTTCTTAAGGAATTAGCAGATCAGAAGCTATTGTGGCAAAAAGAAGAGGAGGCTCATATAAAAGAGGCTCAAAAATTAGTTGACCAAGTGAAGGATTTGCAGATTGTTCTAAAGCGTCGAGTTGCACAAGGCGAGAAGTTGTATGAATCTGTGCGTCAGGATGCAATTGTTGCGGCTTTTGCTGAGCATGGGATTGCTTTGTCCGCTCATAACATCAAGCTTAACAATCAGATTAAAAAGATTGGTAAGCATAATATTATTATTCATGCATATGGTAACTGCGAGGTAGAGATGTCTATTGAAGTGGTTCCCGAGGATATTCTTTAATATTATTTTTCAAAAAAAAACTGGTATATGATTCATGCTACGCAAATTAGTCAGAGAAGTCTCTTAAAGTGGCAGTTTGAGGATATTTATACTTTTTCAAAAAAGATTGGTTGAGCATAATAATTATTATAAATACGTATAGCAACTAGCCAGAGATGTATATTGAAATGGCTGAGTATGTTTATACTTTTTGAAAAAAAACTTAAGCATAATATTATGATTCATGCTACGCCAATTAGTCAGAGAAGTCTCTTAAAATGGTCGCTTAGGATATTGTAAAAACTTTAAATAATAACAAAATTCGTGCTAAATTCACTTCTAATGTGTGCTTTTAAAGGTTGCAGATTTATCATTCTATTAAGTCAGATTCAAGTATTTTTTTTAGGTCTAGCTTAAATTATTCAAATGATAAACTCAATTATATAGAGATGTGATTTGTACGATATGAATTATTTTGCGCGATTTTATGTTTCAATAATTTGTTTAAAGCATAAACTCCATAATGCTGATTGAAATTTATTGTGTTAGTTCAACTGCAAATATAATATACAAAAAATTCTTACAAACAAATCTTGTGAGTTCCAAATAGCACTTGGTAGTTGATAGATTTTATTATATATCCATGCTATTAAAAATAAATCTTGAAAAATTTAAAAAAAGGGAAACAAGATCATTTATAATATTGGTTTCGAACTTCAAGTGTATTTGGAAATCCATTAGATTTGTTAATTATAAGGCGAACTAGATTTGCGATATTCAAAAAGCTTGTGTTGGTTTATTGTTTTGATAAATCTTGAGTTTTGCAAAATCATTTCTAATATTTCTTGTGAAATTTTTCTGTGCTCAGTGCAAAATGGATTTCATTACAACAGTTGGGTATTGAAACAAAACGAAAATATTACAATCTTGCATAGTGTATTAATCCATTTTCCGTTTTGCAGATATTAATCGTGCGTTTTCAATTAAAACCAATATAAATTGATCATATTATTTATTTTTATTTAGAGTAAAGATGTTTTTTAACTTGCATCTATAAAGTGATAAAGGTTTTTGATTCATTGTGTTATATCATATAGCTACTTTTCTATCTGTTTTTTTAATATTGCACAAATATAAAATGATTCCATTATGAGTATTAAGTTCATTGTGTTCGGTATTTTTGTAATAAATTTTATTTTTTGTCTAAAAAATACTGTGACTATCGCTTTTTTCGTGTTTGACTAGTTCTAGTTGCGCAATATTGTGTGTCTTTTAGTCCATTTGTCAGAGACTGGGAAACAATTGTTTTTTTGCACTATTATGGCTTGCTGCAAGGGGTTTACAAGATGAATTGATATATGTAACCTCTTCAGGTGAGTACTTTTATTTTATTTTTGTTTCCCATATTTGTTTGCGCGAAAAATGATGACAAATTTTTATGGAAAAACGCACAAGCAGAAGTTAATCTATATGGCTATGTCAACGGTTCGTTTTATGGACAAAAATGTGATGAGCAAGATATATTGTTATTGCAATCTGTTATCGGTAATTTTGAACAGGATATGTTTGAGAAAGTTGAGATATTAGTTGATCAGCCAGATCTTTTGCAGTTGCAAGTTTTTGCATCGATACCTGAAGCATTTCCTACTCCAGTCAAGAATCTATCTTCTCGTTTCGATGGTTATATGGTAGATGATGGTATTGCAGCTTCAGATCCATCGCCTCGTGCAACAAGAAGAGTTGATAGTAATAATGAAGTATTCGTGAACATTGATTCGCTTAAAGTTTGTGCTGATTCAGAAATTGATCAGTCTTTTATCGTAAATATTTTGTATAAAATTGTTAACGATGCATTAGGTAAAGTTAATGCTTCATTATATAAATCTAGAAATGTAACTCGAATAGTAAAAATTTCTCCAGAAGTTCTTTTTAAGGAAGAACAGGCAAAGCTTGATAAATTTATAATAGAAGTGAATAGTATTTTAAAATGTGATGATAGTAATAGGTCTAATATCTTCGATCCTATATTTTTATCCTTTTATAAATCAAATCATACAAGTCAAGGGGCTCTCATACATGCTAAACATGCATTTGTAAACTATATTAAGAAACTTTTTTCAGGCTTCAATTACAGTAATTTGAAATTTGATGAAGATTTAAAGGGAGAAGCTCCAGATGAATCTCCAGATGAATCTCGTATTGCAAGATTAGTTGATACTATTATTTTAGGTTTGGAAATAGTGGAATCTGCTCCCAAAATATATCT